>NZ_JBIATA010000001.1:417220-571331 GCF_042891295.1 Streptomyces sp. NPDC001902
CCGAGCCAGCGCCTGCCGCCGAGCCCGAGCCCGAGCCCGAGGCGGAAGCCGTCGCGGAGCCCGTGACGGTGGAGGCACCTGCTCCCGCCGAGGCGGAACCTGTCGCCGAGGCGCCGGTGGTCGAGGAGGCCCCCGTAGTCGAGCCCGAGCCCGAGCCCGAGGCGGAAGCCGTCGCGGAGCCCGTGACGGTGGAGGCACCTGCTCCCGCCGAGGCGGAGGAGGAGCCCGCCGCGGCGAACCCGGTCGGACGGCGGCCGCGGAAGCCGTCGATCACGCCGGGGAAGGCCGTGACGGCGTACTCGGCGGAGGAACTGACCGCGCTGGTGCGGTGGATCGACGGCGACGGCGAGAAGCGGTCGGACGACGAACTGCTGCGTGCCGCGATGAAGGAGCTCGGCTTCGCCCGGCTGGGGCCGCGTATCAAGGAGGCCCTCGGCGCCGCCGTGGCCGAGGCGCGCGGCTGACGCGGCCGCGCGTCATCCGGCGCGCGGCAGGGGTTTCGCGACGACCCGCACCAGGACGGTGCGGGTCGTCGCGTTGTGGCAGGCGTCGGTGATGGTGGCGGTGAACGCGTCGGTGCCGGAGAAGTCCTCGTACGGGGTGTAGGAGAAGAGGCCGTTGCCCTGCTGGACGACGACGCCCCGCACGGGTTCGCTGTGGGCGGTGACGGCCGTACCGCTGCCGCTGACGCCCTTGAGGACGTCGCCGGTGGCGTGGCCGTGCGGGCCGGAGGTGACGCGCAGCAGGCCCGGTACGAGGACGGGGCGGGGGACGACCCAGACGCGGTGGGCGGTGGGGTCGGAGACGTACAGCCGCCCGTCCGGGGCCAGGGCGGTGCCCCAGCGGGTGCGCGGGGAGGGGTAGAAGAGGGAGCCGTCCTCCGTGACCGCCAGCCCGTGGACCTCGCCCGAGGAGACCCGGGCGGTGCCCGGTACGGGGGTGACGCGGCCGTCGCGGTCGAGGCGCCGGACGCGGCCGTCGACGACGGCGTAGACGGTGCCGGCCCGGTCGGTGGCGAGGGCGTCGACGGTGGCGCCGGGGAAGGAGCGGACCGGTGCCTTGCCGCCGGGTGGGAGCCGCCGCAGTCCGCCGGCCACGCCGCCCGAGACGTACACGGAGCGGTCGCCGCCGACGGCGATGGCGTCGTGCCGTCCGGCCTCGGTGAGCAGCGTGGTCGTCCGGTGGCCCTCGGCACCCACGGAGACGGCCTTGCCCTCGCCGGAGACGTAGACCGTGCCGTCCGGGCCGACGGCCAGGCCGTACGGGGCGAAGTCGGTGGTCGCGAAGGTCGTGATGACGGGTGCGGCGCCGGCCGCGCCCGGGGTGACGCGGCGGACGGCGCGGCTGGCGGAGTCGGCGATGTAGAGGCGGCCCGCGGTGTCGGTGGCGAGCCCGGCCGGGTCGTGCAGGGTGGCCGCGGTGGCGGCGGCGCCGTCCCCGCCGTGGCCGGGCGCGCCGGTGCCGGCGTAGGCGACCGGGGCGCAGCCCGGGGCCGGGGCGGCGGTGCCGGGGGTGAGCAGGACGGTGGCGGCCGCGAGCAGGGCGGCGGCGAGGGCGGGCAGGTGGCGGCGGCCGGGCCGTCCGAGGGGTGGGCGCACGTCGGGCTCCGCGGGATGAGGTGGGGCGACCGGTACTGACGGGACGTCATCAATGTGGCAATCCCCGCCGGTCCCGGCGCGCCGGGTGACCCATCGGGGGGTCGCCCGAACGGTGGCGCGTCCGCGCCAGGGCCTCCACCGGTGGGTCCGGTGTCGCGGTTACGCCACGGCGGACTCGCAGAATTAACCTCATTGCCCTTGTCATGTCCGCTTCTACGCGCGTAACTTGAGCCGGTCCGCCGTGCGCTGCCCGTGGTTGACGGGCTGTTGGACCCGATAGGAGAAACCCTCGTGCCGATCGCCAGACCGAGCCGACACCGCAGCCGCGCCGCGGCGCTCGCGCTCATATCGACCGGAATCGCCGCGTCCGTCGTGCTGACCGGGCTGCCCGCCGCCCACGCGACCCCCTCCAGCGAGGCGGTCGTCGCCGAGGTGTACGGCGGTGGCGGCAACTCCGGCGCGACGCTGACCAACGACTTCGTGGAGCTCGCGAACGCCGGTTCGGCCGCCTACGACCTGGCCGGTTTCAGCGTGCAGTACCTGCCCGGTACGCCGTCCGCCTCCTCCAAGTGGCAGGCGACCGCGCTGGCCGGGTCGATCGCCCCCGGCGGCCGCTACCTCGTGTCGGAGTCCGCCGGCACCGGCGGCACGACGCCCCTGCCGGCCGCCGACGCCAGTGGCTCCATCGCCATGAGCGCCACCTCGGGCACCATCGCCCTGGTCAACGGCACCACCCCGCTGACCTGCATCACCGCCGCCGACTGCACCGCCGACCCGCGCGTGGTCGACCTCGTCGGCTTCGGCACCGCGGTCGTGCGCGAGGGCAGCGGCCCCGCCGCCGGCGCGAGCAACACCGCCGCCGTCGCCCGCGGCGCGTCCCTGGCCGACACCGACGACAACGCCGCCGACCTCACCGCCGGCGCGCCGACCCCGGTCAACGCCGCCGGGCAGACCCCGGGCGGTGGCACCCCGGACCCGACGCCCACCCCCGAGCCGACCGAGCCCGGCACCACCCGGATCCACGACATCCAGGGCACCACCCGGGTCTCCCCGCTCAAGGGCCAGACCGTCACCAGGGTCCCCGGCATCGTGACCGGCGTGCGGACCACCGGCTCCAAGGGCTACTGGATCCAGGACCCCGAGGCCGACACCGACGCCCGCACCAGCGAGGCCGTGTTCGTCTACACCGGCTCCGTCACGCCCACCGTCGCCGTCGGCGACAAGGTGCTGGTGACCGGCAAGGTCTCCGAGTACTACCCGGGCACCGGCAGCCAGTCGGTCACCGAGGTCACCGGCCCGACCGCCACCGTGCTCTCGGCCGGCAACGCCCTGCCCGCGCCCGTCACGCTGGACGCCTCCACCGTCCCGGCGGCGTACGCGCCCGACGCCGGCGGCGGCAGCATCGAGGGCCTGCCGCTCGACCCGGCCGGGTACGCGCTGGACTTCTACGAGGCCCACGAGGGCGAGCTGGCGCGGTTCTCCGACGCCCGCGTCGTCGGCGGCACCACCCAGTACCACGAGGTCTGGGTGACGGTGAAGCCGGCCGAGAACCCCACCCGCCGCGGCGGCACGGTGTACGGCTCGTACGCCCAGCCCAACACCGGCCGCATCAAGGTCATGTCGATCGGCGCGGGCACCGACGTCCCGACCGCCGACGTCGGCGACAAGCTGGCCGGCACCACCACCGGAGCGATCGACTACGACGGCTTCGGCGGCTACAACCTCCAGGCCACGCAGCTGGGCACGCTGGTCGACAACGGCCTCAAGCGCGAGGTGACCCGCAAGCAGAAGGGCGGCGAGCTCGCGGTCGCCACCTACAACGTGGAGAACCTCGACCCCGCCGACCCCGCGGACAAGTTCGCGCGGCTCGCCGACGGCGTCGTCACCAGCCTCTCCTCGCCCGACATCGTGGCGCTGGAGGAGATCCAGGACAACAACGGCGCCACCGACGACGGCACGGTGGCCGCCGACCAGACGGTGCAGAAGTTCATCGACGCCATCGTCGCAGCCGGCGGCCCCCGCTACAGCTGGCGCTCCGTGGACCCCACGAACGACACCGACGGCGGTGAGCCCGGCGGCAACATCCGCCAGGTCTTCCTCTTCAACCCGCACCGCGTGCAGTTCACCGACCGCGCCGGCGGCGACGCCACCACCGCGGTCAAGGCGGTCAAGACCCGCAAGGGCGCGGAGCTGTCGGTCTCCCCGGGCCGGATCAACCCGGGCAGCGAGGCCTGGAACGCCAGCCGCAAGCCGCTGGTCGGCGAGTTCCGCTTCCACGGGAAGCCGGTCTTCGTCATCGCCAACCACTTCAACTCCAAGGGCGGCGACCAGCCCCTGCACAGCGTCAACCAGCAGCCGGTGCGCAGCTCCGAGACCCAGCGGAAGCTGCAGGCCACCGAGGTCAACACCTTCGTGAAGTCGCTGCTCGCGGCCGACCGGGACGCCAACGTCGTGGTCCTCGGCGACCTCAACGACTACGAGTTCTCCGGCACGGTGTCCACCCTCACCTCGGGCGGCGTGCTGAAGGACCTGCTGACCACGCTGCCGAAGTCCGAGCGCTACACCTACGTCTACGAGGGCAACTCGCAGTCGCTGGACCACATCCTGCTCAGCCCGGCGCTGCGCGACTTCGACTACGACGTGGTGCACATCAACGCGGAGTTCGCCGACCAGGCGAGCGACCACGACCCGCAGATCGTCCGCATCAAGCCGGACGGCTGCTGACGCACCCCTGCCGAGGGCGGCACCGGCGCGACGCCGGTGCCGCCCTCGCGGCGTCACGGCGTCAGCGCGTCACCGGGGGTCGGGCTCCGGGTCGGGGAACCCGCTGGCGGGCGTGTCGGCGCCGGTCCAGGCGGCCAGCAGCTGCAGGGCCGCCTCGGAGGTGGAGCCGGGCTCGGCCGTGTGGATGCACACGAGCTGGTCGCTGTCGCCGGGAAAGAGGACGTGCTCGTACGACAGGGTGAGGTCGCCGACGACGGGGTGGTGGTAGAGCTTCACCCCGTGCAACCTCTGCCGCACGTTGTGGTCGGCCCACCAGGCGCGGAACTCGGCGCTCTTGATGGTCAGCTCGCCGACCAGCTCGGTCAGCCCGGGGTCGTCGGGGTGGCGCGCCGCGTCCAGGCGGAGGGCGGCGACCGCCTCGGCGGCGTGCTTGTCCCACTCCCGGTACAGGTCGCGGGCCGCGTCGTCGAGGAACATGAAGCGGGCGAGGTTGCGGTCGCGGTGCGGCAGCGCGTCGAAGTCGGTGATCAGCGTGCGGGCCAGCCGGTTCGCGGCCAGCACGTCCGTGCGGCGGCCGATGACGAACACGGGGGTGCGGTCGCCCAGCAGGTCCAGCACGCGGTGGACCTCGGGGCGCACCCGTTGCGGCCGCTGCGGCCTGCGGCGGGGCGGGGTGCGGTGCCGCGCCAGCTCGAAGAGGTACGCGCGCTCGGCCGCGTCCAGTCGCAGGGCACGGGCGACGGCGTCCAGCACCGCCTCCGAGACATTCAGGTGCCTGCCCTGCTCCAAACGGGTGTAGTAATCGGTGCTCACCCCGGCCAGCCGCGCCAGCTCCTCCCGCCGCAACCCCGGCACACGGCGCGGCGCACCGCTGACGGTGATGCCGGCGTCCTGCGGGCTCAGCCGGTTCCTGCGGGCCCGCAGGAAGTCCCTGAGCTCGGCGTTGTGCTCCATGTGTTCCAGTATGGGCGGCCGATCATGAGGCGGCCCGGCGCGGCCGGACCCGCCGGCGGCTACCCGGACGGAGGCCTCTCCTCCAGGCGGTCCAGCCGTTCCAGCCGCTCCTGGAAGCGGTCCAGCACCTCCCTGAGCCGTTCCGCCTCCACCAGCAGCTCCTCGTGCAGCGGTTCCTCGTGCAGCGCTTCCTCGGCGGCGCCCGGCCCGGGCGGTTCGCCGGTCACGTTCACCCAGGGCCCGGCCAGCCGCGCGAACTCCGCCGGCCGCAGCACCCACAGCCCCGCGGCGCAGCGCCGGCAGGACGCCGTCAGCGCACGCCAGCCCGGCAGCCCGGTGCCGTCGCGCACGAACACCCGGGCGGCCCGCCCGCACCGGCAGGCGCCCATGCGCACGGTGCGCACCCGCTGCCGGGCGTAGCGCGTCCCGCGCTCGTACCGGGTGTACGCGCCCAGCACGCTCACCTGGAGCACCACCGCGTCCCGGCAGTCCGTCGCGCAGGTCAGGGCCTGTGCCTCGGCGGCCGTGTGCAGGCAGTAGAACCCGCAGTCGCAACCCCGGGCCGGGCTGCCGTGCCGCCGCCCGTAGCCGCACACGGCGTCGTCGAGGGCGCCGTACACGATCCGCCCGCCCAGCGACACGCCCCGGAAGCCCACGCGGGCGCCGTCGTGCGCCAGCATCGGGAAGGCCAGCTTGTACCCCGTGGGGGGCACCGCCGGCCGTTCCTCGGGCAACCGGCGGGCGAACCTCACCGTGCCGCGGCCTCGGCGGGCTCCGCCGCGGGGGCCGGGGCGGCGTCCGGGGCCCGGCCGGCGGGGGCCTTCTCCTCGTCCACGACCCGCTCCCGGCCCGTGAGCTCCTCGTCCGTCTCCTCCGCGTAGCCGTTCGCCAGTGCCCTGCCCAGTTTCATTGCGGCCTCCAAGATCGGGCGAATCCCCCGTACGGGGGGTACTCGGGCATCATGACGCACCGGGCCGCCGCCGGGGTAGGGCGCCTCGGCGCCCGGCCCGCCCCGATTTCCTGCCCGTTACACACAACTCCCCGCACGACCGGTGTGAATGACGGTACGTCAGCGTAGGCTGGGAATGAGGGGAGGCGTCATGGACACGTACGTGACCATCGAGCTGGAGGGCGGCAAGGACCCGGCCGAGGACCTGCGCAGACTGGAGGTCTGGCTGCGGGCCGAGGAGGAACTGGCGCCGCTGGTCGTCCGCAGGGAGCGGCCCGCGGACGAGAGCATGGGCGTCGCCTACGACCTGCTCCTCATGATCCTCCAGGAGACGCTGCAGGCCACCGCGCTCACACTGCTCCGCGCCCTGCGCAACCACCTGCGCAACCAGCCCGGCGACTCGCTCAGCGTCACCGTCCGCGCCGGGGACGTGGAGTGCGTCCTGACCGGCCGGGACGCCCTGACCCGTGGCGAACTGGAGGCGATGGCGGCCCGCATCCGCCAGACGCTGGAGAACTAGATCCGGGGAGAACCCGATCCGGAGGAAGACGGCCCTGGGGAGGTCCGGCGGGCATGCCGTACGAACCGTTCGCGTCCCGGTCGCGGGCGGTCCTGATCGGGGTGTCCCAGTACGAGCACGCCCGTGACTTCTCCAACATCCCCTCCGCCAGGGCCAACGTGGCGCGGCTGCGGGCCGCGCTCGTCTCCGGCGCGCACGGCCGGTTCATCCCGCGGACCGTGGAGACCCTCGCCGAGCCGCGCACCCGCGACCGCGCGCTGCGGCTGATCGGCACCGCGGCCGCCCAGGCCCAGGACCTGCTGCTGGTCCACTTCACCGGGCACGGCTACGTCGACCTCGGCACCGGGGAGCCCGAGCTGTACCTGATGACCCGGGAGTCCACCAAGGACGGCGCCCGCCTCGACGGCATCCCGTACCGGGACCTGCTGAGGCTGCTCGCCTCCTCGCGGGCCGAGCGTGTCGTCCTCGTCCTGGACTGCTGCTACTCCGGCAACGCCGGCCTGGTGCCGCTGCCCGAGCGGCCGTTCTCCCTGATCACCTCGTCGGCCGTCGGCTCCCGCATCCACAAGGGCGACGGCATCGACCCGACGCCCTTCACCGGGGCCCTGGTCCGGGTGCTGACCGAGGGCACCGACCCGTACGACCCGGTCACCGTGCAGCGTCTCGGGGTCCGGCTGCACGAACTGGCCGGGGAGTACGCCGCCACGCTCGACGAGCGGGTGGACTACGACCCCTGGTTCCCGACCGAGCGCTCCAGCAACAGCGCCGGCGACACCGTCCTGTCGCAGGCCCGGCTGACCCCGCGCCCCGCCCGCGGGACCCGCTGGCTGACGCCCTTGCGCCGGCTCGCCCAGTACGCCGGCTTCACCTGGACGTGGACGGCGGGACCCCACCAGCCGCTCTGGCACCGGGCCGTGGGCGCCGGCACCGCCCTGGCCCTGCTCGCGGGCGCCGTCACCGGCTGGACGTGGGCGCACCGCCCGGCACCGCTGTGCCCCGCCCCGCTCGAACTGCGGGTGCTCACCTCGCCGGAGACCCGCGCAGCGCTCACCTCCGTGCTCGACGCCTTCCAGGACAGCGACGCCGCCGGCACCACCGCAGCCCTCGGCGGCCGGCCCGAGGGCTGCGGCCAGATCAACACCACCGTGTACGCGGCCCCCACCGACCGCACCCTCGCCGCCTTCCGCGCCTCCGCCGCCTGGGCCGAACCGGAACGCGCCTGCGAGGACGGCGGGGACTGCGCGCTGCCGCTGCGGGACGTCGGGCCGCACCCGGACGTGTGGATACCGGCGGCCGGCACCGCCCCCACCCAGGTGCTGGCCGAGACCCGGCGTCCGGAGAGCGTCGTCGCCCTCGGCCGGCCGGTCACCCTCGCGCACTCCCCGGCCGTCCTCGCCGCGACCACCTCCCTGGAGGGCGTCGGGCGCACCGGCAGCACCGCGCAGCAACTGGTCGACGCCGCCCACGCGCAGGACGTGGTCGTCCGCAGCGCCGAACCGCACTCCTCGGACGCCGCCCTGGACCAGCTGCTGCACCTGACGCCGGGCACCCGGGTCACCACCGACGCCGTGCCCCCTGCGGACGACCGGGCCCTGGCCTGTTCCGCCCGCACCTGGCTGGTCGAACGGCGAGGCACCCAACAGGCCCTTGTCATCGCCGAGTCCACCCTCGCCGGCCTCGTCACCCCGGCCCTGGAGTCCCGTCCCCCGTGCCTGGGCAACCAGTCCGACCCCTACACCGCCTACTACCCCGCCGACGTGCCACCCCTGGACCTCACCCTCGTGCCGGTGACCTGGGAGACCGGCCGGGCCGACCGCGCCGTACGTGCCGAGGCGGTGCACCGGCTCGCCGCCTGGCTGCGCTCCGGTCCGGGACAACGGGCCCTGGCCGCACAGGGCTTCCGCACGGACGTCACCGGGACGGCCGCGGCCGGCGACACCCCGCTGGACAGCGCGATCTTCGTCGCCGATCCGCCGACGGGCGGCGCACCGCCCACCAGGAGGGCCATCGAGGCCGCCCTGCGGGACCACGGCGAGGCCACCGGCACCCGGCGCGACGTCCTCTTCGCCGTCGACGTCTCCAGCTCTTCCTACTCCGGGGCGAACGTCTCCGTCGTGCGCTCCGTCCTGGCCCGCGCGTCCGGCTACCGGTACGGCATCGCCGCGGTGCCCGGCCGCACCCTGCTGGCGCCGGGGCCGAACGACGCGGCCTCGCGGGACGCCGCGATCCGCGCGCTGGCACCGGTCGAGCGGGACGCGCCCGTGGCCGCCGCCCTGCGCCGGTGGTCCCGCGCGCTCGCCGACTCCCCCGGCGCCCTGATCGTCCTCATCACCGACGACGAGGACAGTGCCCGAGCGGAGCCGCCGGACGTGGACGTCCCCGTACTGGTGGTCTCCCTGGAGAGCTACGGCTGCTCGCTGCGCTTCAACAAGGCGGTGACGGAGGGCGGCGGCGCCTGCCTGGCGGCCACGCAGGACCTTCCGGACCGGGTCGCGGAGACGATCACCCGCCTCACCTCGGGAGGGTCATGACAGCCCCGGGCCCCAGGAGCACGGGCGGCACCCTCCCGCCCCCGCGCTCCGTCCGCCGCCGGCGCCGCACCCTGGGCGTCCTGCTCCTGCTGGCCGTCGCGGCCTGCAGCGGCCCCGCCGCGGCGCCGGGCCCGGCACCCGACCGCTCCCGGCCGCTGATCGTCGCCAGCGACGCCGACCTCACCGCCGGCGGGCAGCCCGGGGTCCGCCGTGCGCTGATCGACGCGTGGAACCGGCGCAACCCGGACCGGCCCGCCCGGCTCGTCGAGCTCCCCTCCGCCTCCGACGAGCAGCGCAGCGAGCTGATCGGCGCCTTCCAGTCCGGCACCGCCGCGTACGACGTGGTCAACCTCGACATCAGCTGGATCCCCGAGTTCGCCGACAGCGGGCTGCTGCGCCCGCTCGACCCCGCCCTCGTCGACGGGGACTTCCTGCCCCAGGCCGCGGACGCGGGCCGCTGGAAGGGCCGCACGTACACGGTGCCCTTCAACACCGACGTCGGCCTGCTCTACTACCGCACCGACGACCTCGCCAAGGCCGGTCGCCGCCCCGCCGACCTGCGCGGCTACGCCAAGATCAGCGACCTGCTCGCCGACGTCCGCCCGCTCGGCCACCCCGCCTACACCACCCAGCTGCGCGCGTACGAGGGGCTGACCGTCAACACCCTGGAAGCCTTCTGGACCGCGGGCGTCGCACTCGTCGACGGCGACGGCCGCTACATCGGCACCGAGGACGGGCTGCGCGAGGGCCTGGATGAGCTCGGCCGGCTGGGTGCCGCCAACAACCTCAACCCGGAGTCCCTGGAGGCCGACGAGTCCGTCACGCTCGCCCAGTTCACCGAGGGTCAGAGCGTGCTGATGCGCAACTGGCCCTACGCCTACAACCGGCTCGACGCCACCCTCGCCCCCGGTGTCCGCTTCGGTGTGGCCCGGCTCCCCGGCGTCGCCGCCCTCGGCGGTCAGAGCCTGGGGGTGGCGGCGACCAGCGACCGCCCGGACGACGCCGCGGACCTGATCCGCTTCCTGACCGGACGCGGCGCCCAACATGCCCTGCTCGGGGCGGGTTTCGCCCCCGCGCGGCGGTCTGCATACGGAGCCGGGGATGTCAACTGTGACGATCCTCACGACCCCCGTGCATGGTTCCACGACCGTCCCGCGGGGCACGGCTCGGAGCCCTCGCCCTCGCCGTCCGTCGCGACCCCCGGTTACACGACCGTGCTGTGGTGCGCGCTGCAGGCCGCCAGGGCCCGTCCGGCGACCGCGCACTACGTCACGTTCACCCGGGTCCTGCAGCGTGAAGTGCACGGAATGCTCGCGACGCACCGCAGCGCCGACGCCACGGCGGAGCGTCTGGGCGGCCGTCTGGGGCGCGCGCTCGGCGGCCGGGGTCCGGGGTGACCATCACTCCTCGTGAGCGCGGCACTCCCTTCCGCATAACGACTGATGCACACTCACATTTCCCGTAGGTCACGGCAGTCACGGCCCAATGTCCACGTATGTCCTGTCCATCCCCATAGATTCCCGTCATGAACTCGCTTGAGTGGCTTGGAATTGGCGGGCGCCTCTATTAACGTTCGATAACGCAGCGCGGTCATCCCGCCGCCGACAGGGCGGCGCCGTGCGCTTGCCGAATCCCGTCCGCGGGAACCGGGGAACCACTTCCTGGGGTGAATCGGGGGCCCTCCGCGGTCCTCGTAGGAGACCTTCCTGCTCCGAACCCGTCAGCTAACCCGGTAGGCGAGAAGGAAGGAAAGGAGCGCGCCCGCGTGGCGTCGAACGAGCCTGCCCTGATACCCGGGCAGCAACAGGGGTCCGCAACCGCGTACTCCGAGTGGGACACCGCCGAGTGGAACATCGCCGCCGGCTGGAATCCCCCGGCAGCCGAGCAGGCACCGCCGACGAAGAACGCGATCGACGGCTGGGACACCGGCCAGTGGAACATGGCCGCCGGCTGGTTCGACGCGGCAGCCGCCGAGGCGACGACCTCCCACGACACCACGTCCGCGGGCTACGAGGCCGCGGGCTATGAGGCGCCCGAGGCCGCTGCCCCCGCACCCGCCCAGCCCCTCCCCGAGCACATCGAGGCCTTCGACGGTACGGGGGACCTCGAGGACCCCGACACCTTCGAGAGCGCGCCCTACGAGGGCCCGCAGGCCGAGCCGTGGAACCCCACCGAGGAGTCCGCCGGCCCCCGTCGCGCCCGGCACCGCGTCGCCAAGCAGCGCTCCATGGGCCGCGGTTCGGCCGTCTTCGGGGTCGCGGCCGTGGCCGTGCTGGGCGTCGGAGGGGTCGCCACCGCCGAGGGCAAGAACCCGCTCCCCGTCTCCTTGCCCGAGGTGTCCCACCTGCCCGGCATCGGAGCGCTCGTCGGCGACGACAGCGCGCCCGAGGCCAAGCAGGTCGCCGAGGCACTCAGCCCCGACGCGGGTGAGGCCCTGCGCAACCGCATCCTCGACCAGGCCCAGCAGCAGCGGAACGCCGCCGACCGGTCCGCCAGGAACGCCGCACAGCAGGAGGCGGCGGCCAAGGCCGCCAAGTCCGCGGCGGCGGAGCGGGTCCGCGCTGAGGCCGCCGCCAAGAAGAAGGCCGTGGCGGAGGCCGCGAAGAAGCTCGAGGCCGCCCGCCTGGCCGAGCTCGCCAAGAGCTTCGTCAAGCCGGTCACCTCGTACACGCTGACCGCCGGCTTCGGCGAGTCCAGCTCGCTGTGGGCCAACACCCACACCGGCCAGGACTTCGCCGCCCCCACCGGCACCCCGGTCAAGGCCATCCACAGCGGCACCATCACCGAGGCCGGGTGGGCGGGTTCGTACGGCTACCGGATCATCCTGACCCTCGACGACGGCACCGAGCTCTGGTACTGCCACCTCTCCTCGATGATCGTCACCTCCGGCAAGGTCAACACGGGTGACACCATCGGCCGTGTCGGCGCGACGGGCAACGTCACGGGCCCGCACCTGCACCTCGAGGTGCGCCCCGGTGGCGGCGACCCGATCGGCCCGATGGGCTGGCTGCGCAGTAAGGGCCTGTCCGTCTGAGCGACCGGCCCCACGGACTCCGGCGGTCCTGGTGACACCCCCCGTCACCCAGGGCCGCCGGTCCGTTTCGCGGGACGCCCACGAGACGCCCATACGGGATGCCCACGGGACGTCTGCGAACGCTTACGGGACGACGAAGTTGTAGAGCTCCGCGATCCTCGGCGGTCCGCTCGGTTCGGGGAAACCGGACTCCTTGGCGGCGGGCAACATGATCTCCATGAAGGCCTCGAGCGCCTGCGCGGACTGCCAGACGTTCACCAGCCGCAGACCCTCGTTGGTGATCACGGCGGCATGCGAGAGCAGCCCCGCGGGAGGATGCTCGGGCCCGAACCCCGCGCGGTGGTTCGCCTCCTCGTACTGCAGGGCCGTCACACCGGGGAACTCGACCTCCGCCAGGACCGGCATGGGGACCTCCCGCTTCCCACCGACACGCCTACGCCCCAATTTCCTCCGGCTGCACCCCGGCCGCAATCCGGCCGGGGTCCCGCCCGGGGTCCGGCGACGAGGCCGGCGAGGCTAGAGAGCCTCCAGCCGGACGTCCGCCGAGTCGCACGCCGCCGTCTCGTCGGAGTACACCTCGCACACCGGACGTCCGTCGGGGGTCATCGTGTGCTCGACCTCCCAGAGGCTGATCTCCTCGCCGGTCTCGAGCAGGAAGGCGTGCTCGTACAGCGTCCAGCCGGCGACCCGGCCGGTGCCGATCCGCGTGTGCCGCCCGGTGACGTACGCGATGTCGTGGCCCACCGCCGAACCCAGCCGGCTGCGCAGCTCCTCGCCCGGTACGTCCGTGTTCTCGGCCCGCCGGAGCACCCGCCACGCGTGCTCCGCGGAGTGGTCCGCCGTGTACTGCCGGGGCCCGGGCGTCAGGTCCATCGCCATCTGCGGCAGCCGCGCCAGCCAGTCCGCGGCCTCCGCCTCCAGCTCCTCCGGAGAGGGCTCGCCGAAGCGGGCGTCGATCGCGTGCTGGGCGGCGGCCAGCTCGTCCGGGTCGGAGTACACCTCGTACAGCGGTTCGTCGTCGCCCGGGCCGGTGTTGTGCTCGATCTCCCACAGCAGCTGCGTACTGCCGTCGGCCAGCAGGAACGTGTGCCGCAAGGTCCTGCGGCTCAGCCTGCGCGGCGGGCCCTTGCGCTGGCGGATGGACGCCAGCTCCGTGCAGCCCATCAGCGCGGTGGCCAGCCGCCCCAGCACGCGGTCGTCGACGTCGAAGGCGTTCTGCGCCCTGGCCAGCACCACCTCGACGTCCGCCGGACCCGCCCCACCTGGTCGCGCGTTCCCCATGCGGTCCTCCTGCTCACGGCATTCCCCGCGCACCATTGCGAGCACTCAGCGTAGTGGCATCGACGCTCTGCGCGTCGGGTCTCCCGGAAAAATGGTGCACCCCCACCCTTAGGAGGCGCGTAAGACGCGAAACGCACGCTCCCTGCTGCCACTATGCGCCCATGCGCGCACTCTTCGTAGGCCTCTGCACCCTCGATGTCATCACCCTCGTCGACCACGTCCCGGCCCCGAACGAGAAACTCACCGCCCGCACCCAGACCGTCGCCGCCGGCGGCCCCGCGACCAACGCCGCCGCCACCTTCGCCCACCTCGGCGGCGAGGCCGTCCTGCTCACCGCCTTCGGCGGCCACGCCCTCGCCGGCGCCATCGACGCCGACCTCGCGGCCCTCGGCGTCGACGTCATCAATCTCACCGCGGACTCCCCCGAACCCCCCGCGGTCTCCACCATCCTGGTCACCGCCGCCACCGGCGACCGCGCCGTCGCCTCCACCAACGTGGCCTCAGGGACCTCCGTGTCCCCGCCCGGAGACCTCTCCGTCCTCGTCGGCGACGCCGACGTCGTGCTCGTCGACGCCCACCACCCCGCCCTCGCCGTGCCCGCCGCCCGCCTCGCCCGCGCCGCCGGGGTCCCCACCCTCCTGGACGCGGGCAGCTGGCGCCCCGCCACGCCCACCCTGCTGCCCTACGTCGACGTCGCCGTCTGCTCCGCCGACTTCCACCCCCCGGGCACCTCGACCCCGGCCGAGGTCCTCGCCTACCTCCACGACGCCGGCGTCCGCTGGACCGCCGTCACCCAGGGCCCGTCCCCCATCCTCCGGCCCGAGGGGCAGATCCCCGTCCCCGCCGTCACCCCCGTCGTCGACACCCTCGGCGCCGGCGACGTCCTCCACGGCGCCCTCGCTCACCACCTCGCCGCCCACATCACCCCCCGCCTCACCCCACCCGCCTTCGACACCGCCCTCGCCTTCGCGGCCGACATCGCCTCCCGCTCCTGCGCCTCGTTCGGCACGCGTGCGTGGATGCGGGCGTGAGCCCGTCCGTTCCCGGGACCGTCGTTCAGGACCGCCCGCGGTCCTTCGTTTTGTTGGCGATCAGGGCGAACAGGACCCCGCTGACACCGAGCACGAGCCAGCCGACCGCCGACTCGGACACGGTCATCTGGGTGCGTTTCGGCAGCAGTGACAAGCCGCCGAGGACCATGAACATCGCGAACATGTAGCTGAGCCCGGCCATCAGCAGCCAACGCAGCAGCCGGCTTGTTCGTACGTTCGGCGACTTATCGGTCATCGGGGTTCCGCCTCGCTCATTTGACGATGTTGTGGCACTGGGTTCCGCGCTTCTCTCCGCTAGCGAAGAAGTCTGCGCATGCTTTCCCGTAGTGCTTCAACGTCCGCCTAGAGTTGTCGACACGCCCTACGGACTTCATGAAAGTGCACGAGTGGTGCATGGGACCCCGCCGAATGAGGTATGTCTTGCCGTCGGTGTCCGCGTAGCGCCAGTCGATCCGCCAGTTGCACCACTTTCCACCTGCGGAGTCCGCGCCGAAGATGTCCTGTACGGAGGCTTCTTCCCTTGTGATGCTCAGGCCCTGGCCCTTGATGATGTGACCGATCGTGGCGCCCGGCGCGCAGAGCTGCACACCCTTCACGTCAAAGCAGAAGCTCCCCACCTTGCCGTATCCGACAGCGGTGGCCGATGCTGGCGCAGCCGCGGCCACCAGAGCGGTCACGGCCGTCGACGTCAAAGCGACCCACTGCCTGGCCCGTCCCCCGAAAACGCGCCGAACCGGCAGGGTGCGGTCTTCATTACGGCTCATTTGACACTCCGATGCTTGCTGCCTACGTACGCATCGGAAACGCCGCCCTCCCGCGGCGCGATACGTGGTGTTGCGTGCCGGTGACACAAGGTCGCTCGGGGGAGTGGTGCAGGAACCTTAAGGCATCAGTTCCGCAACAGGAGTTGGGGCGTCAGCCTGCGGCGATGGCGGAGTACGTCCAGACGTCCGCGGGCAGTTCGTGCTGGAGGCGCCAGACGATGCCCATGGGGTTGCTGCCCTTGTGTTCGGCGTATTCGGCCGGGCCGAGGAGCATCCAGGGCTGGGGGCCGCCGATGTCCGTCTTCTTGTAGCGGCGGACGAAGAGCAGGACGTGACTGCCGCGGGCGCGGTGCTGCTGGTAGCGGAGACCCGTCGGGGACGTGCTGGAGGTCTGGTTCTGGGACTCCCAGTGGAACTCGGTCTCGTTGCGTGCGTAGTCGTGATAGCGCGTCTGCGGGGAGAAGTCCTTCTCGTCCTTCTCCAGCGTGATGAAGAGCGCGTCGGTCCCAATCGACTCGCACCACTTCACGCCTTCCCGGAAATGCCCGGGCAGGAAGCCGCCCAGTGCGGACTGCCTCAAGGCCGGGAGGATCTCCTCGCGGCTGTAGGAGGCGTGGATGGTCAGGGGCAGTTCGCCGAGTGTCCCGCCGAGGGGGATGGGGACGTGGTCGGTGCGGTCCAGGCCGTGGGCGAGGACCTGGCGGAGTTCGTCGCGGACGTGGGGCTGGGCATGGAGGGCGTCCAGGCCGTCCTGGTAGGTGGGGAAGCCGTTGCCCAGGGGCCACAGGGAGAAGAAGAGCATGCGGGCGTAGTCCTGCACGCGCGGGTCGAATTCGTCGTACGTGGGGGCGTCGTCGGCCAGCACCTGCTGGTAGGCGGCGATCCGGGCCGGGTCGTCGACGTGGAGGAACGCGGGAACGCGCTTGAGGAGCGCGGCCTCGCCCTCGGGGTGGGTGGCGGGCAGGAGCCTGGCCCGGCGGAGGAGGCCGGTCCAGGAGTTGCCGCCGCGGTAGATCTCCTTGACCTCGCGGCGGCTCTCCGCGAGGTACTCCGCCAGTGTGGGGCTCGCGTACGTGGCGACCTCACGCGCCAACTGGGTGACGTTGACGTTGATCTGGCTGCGGATGTTGTCGATGACGAGTTCCTTGGCCTTGGGCTCAAGGATGATCTGGCAGCCGGAGGGGAGCTGGGGGAAGTCGTGCTCGATGTTGCTCAGCAGCCGGTTACGCGTGAAGTTGGTGAGCGCGCGGAACTGCTCCTCGAAGCGGAACTCCTTGCGGTGCTGGCCGATGAAGTCGAGGACGGTGAGGACGGCCTTGCCTTCGCTGCGGCGCAGGCCGCGTCCCAGCTGCTGCAGGAACACCGTGGCGCTGGACGTGGGACGCAGGAGCAGCAGCGTGTCGACGTCGGGGATGTCCAGCCCCTCGTTGAAGAGGTCGACGGAGAACAGGATCTGCAGCGACCCGGCCCTCAGCTCTTCCAGGGCGGCCTTCCGCACGTCCCGGGGCGTCTCGCCTGACAGGGCCTTGGCCTTGAGGCCGGCCCGGCAGAAGAAGCCGGCCATGAACTCGGCGTGCGCAACGGACACGCAGAAGCCCAGGGCCCGCATGGAGCCGGGGTCGGTGACCTTGTCGCGGACGGCCTGGACGACGAGGCGTGCGCGAGCGTCGTTGCCGGTGAAGAGGTTGTCAAGGCCGTTGCGGTCGTAGGCGCCTGCCTTCCACGCGACGGCGCTCATGTCAGTGTTGTCGGTGATGCCGAAGTAGTGGAAGGGGCTCAGGAGATCGTTTTCGAGGGCTTCCCACAGCCGCATCTCGGCCGCGATGTGTCCGTCGAAGAAGTCGTCCTGGACCTTGTGCCCGTCCATGCGCTCCGGGGTCGCCGTGAGTGCCAGCAGTTCGCGCGGGGCGAAGTGGTCGATGATCTTCCGGTAGGTGGGGGAGACGCCGTGGTGGAACTCGTCGATCACGACGACGTCGAAGTGGTCGGGCGCGAAGCGGTCGAGCGACTGGGTGTTGAGGGACTGGACGCTCGCGAAGACGTGCGTCCAGTTGTCCGGGATCTCGCCGCCGACCAGGAGTTCCCCGAAGTTCGCGTCGACGAGCACGTCCTGGTAGGTGCGCAGGGACTGCTCGAGGATCTCCTTGCGGTGAGCGACGAAGAGGAGCTTCAGGTCCCGGCCGAGCTTCTGCCGCAGGTGCTTGTAGTCGAGGGCGGCCATGACGGTCTTGCCCGTCCCCGTGGCGGCTACCAGGAGGTTCCGATGCCGATCGTGGACCTCGCGCTCCACTTCGAGCCGCTCCAGCATGTCGCGCTGGTGCGGGTAGGGGCGGACCTCGAGACCCGAGAGGCTGAGCCTGCGTCCGAGGATGCCCGGTGCGCTGCCGCCACCCGCGGTGGCGAGTGCCTCGTCGAGCCGCACGGCGTCCCGGTCGGGGTCGTACGACTCGAATGCCGGCTCGCTCCAGTAGGAGTCGAAGGTCGCCTCGAACTTCCGCAGCACGCTGGGCGTGGCGACCGACGACAGCCGCACGTTCCACTCCAGGCCGTCCAGCAGTGCGGCCTTGGAGAGGTTGGAACTTCCCACGTACGCCGTGTCGTAGCCGGTGTTGCGCCGGAAGAGCCACGCCTTGGCGTGCAGTCGGGTGGAGCGCAGCTCGTAGTTGACCTTCACCTCGGCGTCGAACTCCCGGACGAGGCGGTCGAGGGCGCGGCGCTCGGTGGCGCCGACGTACGTCGTCGTGATGACGCGGATCGGTACGCCGCGCTCGTGCGCTGCCCGGAGGGACTGCTCCAGGACCCGCAGGCCGTGCCATTTGACGAAGGCGCAGAGCAGGTCGACGCGGTCCGCGGTCGCCAGTTCGGCGCGGAGTTCGTAACCGAGGCTGGGGTCCTCGGGGGAGTTCGTGATCAGTGCGGTCTCGGAGAGGGGGGTCGCCGGGCGGATCGCGTAGACGCCCTCGGCCTCCCGCTCGGCCAGCGCCAGAAGCTGCCGCGGCCCGTCGGAGATGAGGTCCGTCACCTGCCGGGCGCCCTCGAGGGAGCTCATCGACTCGAGGATGAGGTTGGCGGCGACCACCTGCTCGGCCGGCGTCAGCCCCGTGAGGACGCGCTCCACCCTGCTCGCGATGTGCCGGGACAGCACATGCGGCGCCGACTCACCGCCGACGACCTCGTCGACGGCGCTCCATCCGTCGGCCCCGAGCGCCTTGATGCGTTCTTCGAGGCTGTCGGTGATGAGCCTTTCGTGCAGCCCGGAGACGGGATCGAGGTCGTGGTTCGGATTCGTCACGTAGGCCCCCCTGAGGCGAATCGGCGTGATCCAGTTCTAACAGGAGCGACTGACACGTGTGGCGCCCAGTGCGCGACGCGCACGCCCCGCGGGCGGAGCATGGGGCCATGAGGCAGAGCGAGACGCCGGTCACGGATGGGTTCGAGCAGGCGATGGAGGCGTTGCGGAGGGCGCCGTACGGGGCGGTGGACGAGGCGTTGTGGGAGGTGGAGGGGAGCGTGTTGCGGGAGGTGCGGGGGCATTTGGAGGCGTGGGAGCGGGTGGTGCGGGGGCTGGAGGCGGGGCGGGGGGTGGCGCGGGGGGAGCTGGTGTGCCGGGACGGGGTGGCCGGGCTGGTGCGGAGGTTGCCGGGGCCGGTGGCGGAGTTGTGCGGGGAGTCGCTGGGGGAGGTGGACGGCCGGTACATCGAGCTGACGGTGGAGGACGCGGCCGCGCCCGGCGGTGAGGGCGGCTGGTGGTGGGGGCGGCGGCCGCGCGCAGGGTGGGCGTGACAGTGGGTGCGGGCACACTGGAGCCATGTGCCGAAGCATCAAGACCCTGCGCCCGCCGATGACGCCCGAGGTCGGCGAAGAGGACATCCGGGCCGCGGCCCTGCAGTACGTGCGGAAGATCTCCGGGTTCCGGGCGCCGGCGGCGCACAACCGGGAGGCGTTCGAGGAGGCGGTGGACGCGGTGGCGGCGGCCACGCGGGAGTTGCTGGACGGGATCCAGGTGCGGGGCCAGAAGGCCTCCTAGTCCCTGCGAGTGGTTCCCTGCAGCGGCGTGACGGTGAGTGTCGGGTCGGTGACGGTAGGTTGTGGCCTGCTCGAAACAGTCCGCCGCTGCACTGAGGTGTGCCATGTCCGTTGTCCGTAGGGCCCTCGTCGTCACCGCTCTCACCGCCGTGCTGCTGGCCAGCGCCGTCGTGTGCCAGTCAGCGGAGTGACGCCTGCTGGTGCAGGCCGGGGATCGTGAGCCGCTGCGCGGTCAGCAGCTGGTTGTACGCCACGACCTGCGTGAAGAAGACCGGGATGGGGATCGTCAGCCCGGGCGGCAGCGGGGGCGGCGTGTCCGGGGTGAAGGTGACCGGGAGCAGGCCGAGGAGGTTGCCGCTGAGGACTCGGGTGAGCAGGACGACCGGGCGTCCGGTGGCGGTCGTGGTGCTCCAGGGCCGGGCGTCGGACTCGAGTTCGCCCTGGCAGGGGGCCCACGGCGGCGGCTCGGGGGAGACGTGGCCGATGCCGGGCAGCCCCATGTCCAGCAGCGGCAGGCCGATCCCGGGCAGGCCGTGGAAGGGCGGGGTCCAGTCGCGGGCGTGGTGCCGGGCGCAGGCGGGGGAGAGCAGGCCCGCGGTCTGGCGGAGGCTCGCGATGTCGGCGCGCCAGGCGGTGAAGACCAGGACGCGTTCCGCGCCGGCGCGGGTGGGGACGGCGGTGATGCCGTGGTACGTCAGCCCGGTCAGGACCAGCAGCGGGGTGCGCACGCGGAACGGCTGCTCGGCGGTGATGACGCGGTCGCGGTAGCGGGCCGCGCCGATCGACAGCTCCAGGGAGACCTTCGGCAGGCACCAGGGGGAGTCGGGGGTGCCCAGGCGGATGCGGGCGGGGAGCAGGGAGAGCGGTTCGTCCATGCCGCCGTCGGAGGGGTGGCGGGGGACGACCAGGTCCAGCAGCGAGTCGGGGCCGATCTTGTTGCCGGACAGGATGCCGGTGGGCGGCGCGCCCGCGGACGGCGCGGGGACCTCGGGCCGGGTACGGCGGGCGGACCCGCCCGCGCGGGGTGCGGGCGGCGCGTACGGCGTGGCGCCCGGCCGCCGCGGCGCCGGTGCCCGTGCCGACGGCTGCTTGCCGCGCAGGCCCAGCAGGTCGCCCACCGCGCCGAGCAGCCCGCCCGACGGCTGCTGCGGGGCCGCGCGCTGGGACGGTACGGGGCTCGGGCCGGCGCCCCTCGGGGTGCCGCCGGGCGAGACGTCGAGCGAGCCGCGGACCGGGAGCGGGGCCTGCGCCTCGACGCCGACGTGGAGCCCGCCCCGGGCGTGGTTCCTGGCCTTGCCGGTCGCGGTGCCGGTGCCGGTGCCGTGCACGGTGGGGTTGCGGGCCTGGTAGAGGCCGTCCAGTACGTCGCACACGGCCTCGCCCGCGCTGCGGTAGCCCTCGGCGGACTTCGCGGTGCCGTCGCCCTTGGGGGCGCCGGCGTCGTGGGCCATGGCCATGGGTGCCATCGGCTGCAGTCCGCCGGCGAGCAGCGCCCCGCCGACCGGGAGGGCGCCGATGGCCCGCAGCCGTACGGCGCGGTTGCGGACGGCCGAGCGGACCGCTGGGGTGCCCGCACCGTCCTGACCTGGGGCGTCCTGACCTGAGGCGGAGCCCGTGGCCGTGGGCGGCGCCGGCTCCGTACCGCCTGCGGGGGCGGCGGGCGGGGCCGCCGGGGGCGGGGCGACGTCCGGGGTGCCGCCCTGCGGTGCGCCCGCGCCGGGCCCCGTGGTGCCGCCGTGCCCGCCGCCCCAGTCGGGCACCGGCCGGGCGCGCCTGCCGCGGCCTCCGTCGCCGTCCCCGTCCGGTACCCAGCTGACGGCCATGGCCCCGCCGATGACGCCCAGCAGGAAGCCGATCAGGAAGCCGCCGAAGTTGGACAGCACGAGCGAGGCGACGGAGAAGATCAGGGTCGCGATGCCGGCGAAGGCGCGGTAGTGCGGGGCGAGCCACAAGGTGAGGCCCAGGATGACCAGGAAGACGCCCATGAGCAGGCCGGAGACACCGGCGATGCCCTCGTGGATCATGAGCGCGAGCGGGGCGAGCGGGATGGAGAGGATCTCCACACCGGCGAGCAGGGTCCACACGCCGGCCCAGAAGGGACGGCTGCGGCGCCAGGCGCGGAAGCGGGACCGGAGGGCTCCGGCGCGGCTCAGCATGCGGGTCACGGCGGCCTTTCCTAGAAGCAGGAGTGGTCGCCGCGCAGCACCTGCAGGTGCAGGTCCGGCAGCCTGAACGTGGCCGCGCTGACCGACCGGTTCGTCTGCCGCAGGTCGCGGACGCGGATGGAGGTCGCCTGCTGGGCGAAGGCCCCGGCCGGGCCCCGCACGCCGGGGACCTGGTCCACCGTCGAGGCGTCCTGTCCGATGTGGATGTTCTCGAAGACGGCGTCGCCCTTGATGTCGTGGGCGTCGGCGATCAGCCGGTCGGCGCTCGCCGGGTCCGCGGTCAGCCGCAGCGTGACCGGGCCGATGACCGGCACCTGCTGGACGACGGACTGGCACAGGTCGTGCAGGGTGGCCCGGCGGATGGCGGACAGCGCCTCCGGGTAGACCGCGTCACGCCCCCGGTCGAGGACGCCGAACTGGACGAAGCCGTCGCCCTCCAGGAGGGAGGAGGAGATCTGGAAGCTCTCTCCGGCGACGGTGAAGGAGTTGGCCGAGACCCCGAAGGAGGCGGCGAGCGCGCCGGTGGCCAGGCTCGCGACGACGGCGCCCGCGGCCGCGACGGTCGGCACCATGACGAGGGCGAGCCGCTTCCAGCTGGTGCGGCCGGAGACGGCGACGGCGGCCTGGGACGTGGCGGGCCGGTACCCGGTGGGCTCGGTGGTCAGCACGTCCCGTCAACCGTGGGACAGTCTGATCGGTCGCTCGGGGGCGGTACGTAATCACCCCGATGGTCGTACGCACTCGCCCATTCGGGTCAGAAGCAGGGGTCGGCGCCCTTCTTGACCGTCATGTGCAGGCCGTTCAGCCGGAAGGTCGCCGCGCTCACGGACTTCGTGGTCTGCCGCAGGTGGTCGATGGTGACGCTCTCGGCCTGCTGCCCCAGGGCGCCGGCGGGGCCCTTGGCCCTGCCCTCGGTGTCCGTCGTGGAGGCGTCCACACCGATCTGGATGTCGTGGAACTCGGCGTCGCCCGCCAGGTCGTCGGTGTCGACGATCAGCTGGTCCGCGTGGACGGGCTGGTCGCCGCCACCCGCGGTGATCAGCAAGGTGACCTGGCCGATGCCGGGGACGGTGCCGACCACGGACTGGCACATGTTGTGCAGTTCGGCGGAGCTGATGGCGGAGACCGCCTGGGGGAAGTCGCCCTCGGCGGTGTGGTCGACGGTCACGTACTGCGTGAAGCCGGTGCCGGTCAGGCGGTCGGCGGCGATCTGGATGTTCTGGCCGGACAGGGCGGTCGTGGTCGGTGAGATCGCGAGGGAGACGGGCACCACCCCGGCGCCCGCGCCGACGGCCACGGCGGTGGAGACGGCGAGGGTCGGTATCAGGACGACGGCCGTCCGCGTCCAGCTGGTGCGGCCGGACGGACGGCCGATGCGGCTCGTGCGTCGTATCAGCGGGCTCACACGGTCATTGCAACCCCGGCCACGGGGCCCGGCAACCGGAGTCAGCGGTGCTGTCCGCCCCGGGGGTCCTGGTAGGGGGCCGCGGCCTGCGGGTGCCACCCCTGCTGCGGCGGCACCTGCGGTTGGCGCGGGCCCCACCGCTGCGGGTGCGCCCCCGGCTGCGCGGGCTGCTGCGGCCACGCGTGGGGGCCCTGGGGCTGCTGCGGCCAGGGCCGGCCGTACGGCTGCTGCCCGTAGGGCTGCGTGTACGGCTGCACCTGCGGGTACGGCCCGTACGGCGCTCCGGGCGGGGGCGCCGCCCAGGGGTACAGGGGCGGGAACGCGGGGCGGATGGCGTGGGCCGCGTGGGTGAGCGCGGGCTGGGCGACGGCCTTGCGCTCCCACAGGTGGTGGAGCAGTTCCTGCTCCCGGGCCTGGAAGTCGGCGCCGGCGGCCCCGCGGTTGGCGCGGGCGCGCAGGAAGGCGAGCGAGGTCGCGAAGGACACGTACTCGCGGACGGTGCGGGCGGCGTCCTTGCCCTGTGCGCCGCGGGCGGCGGAGCGGGCGAGGCTGCGGCCCTTCATGGAGCCGATGGCGGCGGGCTCGGGCAGGCTGAGCCAGCCGGCCACCGCGTACAGCGGCAGCTGGGTGCGGATGGTCTTCAGCTCGTTCGAGCGGGACCAGATCGCGAGCCAGACCAGCAGGCCGAAGAGCGGGATCATCAGCGTCGCGTAGACGGCGAGGAAGCCGAGCGGGCTGAGCGAGGCGGAGCCGTTCCAGGTGCCGTGCAGGACCATCGCGAGCAGCCAGCCGCCCAGCGGGGCGAGCCAGCGGCGGGCCTGGCCGGGGCGTGAGGTGGCGGCGATGGCGAAGCCGATGCCGGTGAGCGAGGTGAACAGCGGGTGCGCGAAGGGCGTCATGACGATCCGGACGACGAACATCGCCGCGGTCGTGCCCAGCCCGCCGTCGGTCCCGTACGCCTGGTCCTCGGCGAAGCCGGAGCCCAGGTAGAGGATGTTCTCGGTGAACGCGAAGCCGGTGGCGGTGAGTCCGGCTATGACGACGCCGTCGACGATCCCGGTGAAGTCACGGCGGCGGAAGAGGAAGAGCAGCAGGACGGCGGCGCCCTTGGCGCTCTCCTCCACGACGGGGGCGACGAAGGTGGCGCCCCAGATGTCGCTCTGCGAGTCGCTGGCCGTGAAGGTCGTGGCGAGCAGCTCGGTCGCGTACTCGTTGGCGAGGATGGCGACCAGCGTGGCGGCGCACGCGCCCCAGGCGAAGGCGAAGACCGCGTCGCGCAGCGGGGTCGGCTCCACCCGGTCCAGCCACAGGAAGGCCCCGCCGAGGAGCGGGACCGGCAGGACCGCCAGGAGGAGGCCGACCAGGAGGCCCTCAGTGCCGGTCTGCCGGCGCACCAGCGCGAGGATGATCACCCCGCACAGCGCCAGTACGGAGAAGAGCACCACGAGCCGGAACGTCCGGTTCTCCCAGAAGTGCCGGCGCGGCTTGTAGTGCCACTGCCCGGGGGCGGGCAGTGCGAACTGCGGTTGCTGCTGGTGATCCGGATACTCGGGTACGGCCGGCCGGGCCGCCGGGCTCGGGAGGGGCGAGTCTGGCGAATGCGAGTACGAGGACACCCAATGACCTTACGGGGCGGTGGCCGCGTGGCGCGATGGTGTTACGGATAACCGCCCTGCGTACCGCCCGGCCGGACGTTCAGCGGCGCTCGAAGAGCAGGTCGTGGACGACGTGGCCCTTGGCGATCCCCTGGCGCTCGAACTTGGTCATCGGGCGGAAGGCCGGACGCGGCTCGGCGTAGCCGCTGCCGGTGGGGTAGGCGTTCGCCAGGCCGGGCTCCGCCGTCAGCACCTCGAGCATCTGCTCGGCGTACGGCTCCCAGTCGGTCGCGCAGTGCACGGTCGCGCCGGGCCGCAGCCGTGACACGGCGAGCGCCACGAACTCCGGCTGGATCATGCGGCGCTTGTGGTGCCGGGCCTTGGGCCAGGGGTCGGGGAAGTAGACCCGCAGGCCGGCCAGCGAACCCGGGGCGAGCATGTCGCGCAGCAGGACGACGGCGTCGCCGTTGGCGACCCGGACGTTGCGCAGGCCCTCGCGCTCGGCGAGGTGGACGAGGTTGCCCTGGCCGGGGGTGTGCACGTCCGCGGCGAGGATGCCGGTGCCCGGGTCGGCGGCGGCCATCGCGGCGGTGGCGTCGCCCATGCCGAAGCCGATCTCCAGGACCACCGGGCGGTCCGGGGCGAGGTCCGCGTCGGCGAAGAGCTTGTCCAGGTCCAGCGGCGTGCCGTCGAGGTCGACGCCCCAGTCCGCCCAGCGCCGCTCGAGCGCCGCCCGCTGGCCGTGGGTTACCCGGCCGCGGCGCGGGTGGAAGGTGCGGATGCGCTGCTCGGTGTGCGCGTCCGGATGCGGGTGGGAGGCGGGGCCGCCCGGGAAGTGGGGGGTGCGGGGCTTCGACATGATGCGTCGATTTTACGTACGCCCCAGCACCGCCAGTGCCCTGCGGGCGATCTCCCGTCCGATCGGCAGCGAGGCCGTCGCGGCGGGCGAGGGGGCGTTCAGCACGTGGACGAAGGGCCCGTCGCCCGTGATGAGGAAGTCGTCGACGAGCGTCCCGTCGCGCAGCACGGCCTGCGCCCGCACCCCGGCCTCGGCCGGCACCATGTCGTCGGCGGTCACCGCGGGCAGCAGCCGCCGCACGGACTCCACGAAGGCCCGCTTCGACAGCGACCGGCGGATCTCGCCGGCCTCGTAGCGCCAATGGCGGCGGGCGATGCGCCAGGTGCCGGGGAAGGCGGCGGTCTCGACGAGGTCGCGCGGGCGCACGGTGCGCCGCCGGTAGCCCTCGCGGGCCAGCGCGGGGACGGCGTTCGGGCCGACGTGCACCGAGCCGTCGAAGCCGCGGGTCAGATGCACGCCGAGGAACGGGAACGCGGGGTCGGGGACGGGGTAGACCAGTCCGCGGACGAGGTCGGCGCGGTCCGGGCGCAGCTCGTAGTACTCGCCGCGGAACGGCACGATGCGGACGCCGGAGGTGTCCTCCCCGGCCATGCGCGCGATGCGGTCGCAGTGCAGGCCGGCGCAGTTCACCAGCGCCCTGGCCCGGACGGGCGGGCCGTCGTGGGGCTCGACGATCACGCTCGGCCCGTCGCGGTGGATCGCGCGGACCTCCGTGCCGTACGCGATGCGCGCGTCGGCGCGGCCGCCCTCGGTCGTGAGGCGGGCCATGGCCGCGGCGACCGCGGTGAAGTCGCAGACCCCCGTCGTGCCGACGTGGATCGCCGCCAGGCCGCGTACATGCGGCTCCCGCTCCGCGATCCGGGCCGGGCCCAGCTCCTGCACCGGGATGTCGTTCTGCCGCCCCCGCTGGACGAGGGCGTGCAGCCGGGGGAGCTCGTCCCGCTCCGTGGCGACGATCAGCTTGCCCGTCACGTCGTGCGGGATGTCGTTGCCGGCGCAGAACTTCACCATCTCGGCGGCGCCCTGCGTCGCGTACCGCGCCTTGAGGGAGCCGGGGCGGTAGTAGATGCCGCTGTGGATCACGCCGCTGTTGTGGCCGGTCTGGTGGCGGGCGGGGCCGTCCTCCTTGTCCAGGACCAGGACGGACGTGCCGGGGGCGGTGCGCGTGAGCGCGTACGCGGTCGCGAGGCCGACGATTCCGGCGCCGATGACGACGACGTCCGTGGTGTCCATGCGCGCGGTCACCTCCCCCGTAAGGCTTGGCCCGTCCGCGCCGCGTGCAAACCTGTCGGCGGGGCGTGTTGTTCGCGCCAGGTCGTTGCGTGCGGGTCGTTTGCGCCTGCGGGCGGCTGTGCCGGGCTGCCCGGTGGCTGCGTGCGGGTGCGTTGCGCCTGCGGCGGGCATCCCCCGCCCTCCCGCAGCCTTCGGCCGGGGGAGACGAGCGGCGGACCCGGGCGCCGAATGATGTGGACGTAAACCGCGAGCGCTGTGGGGGTCCCCCCGGCCGAAGGCTGGGGGAGGGCGGGAGGGCGGGGATGCCCGCCGCAGGCGCAGACAACCCGCACACAACAACCGGCCGCAAGCGGGCACCCCCCGCACCCCGGAGGGCTACGCGGGGGCCGCCAGCAGGGGGCGGGCCCGCTCGCGCAGCTCCGCGACGCGGGGCTCGTTCCCGTACGGCTCCAGCCGGTGCAGGAGGTCCCGCACGTACTCCGTGGTCCGGGCCGACGAGATCCGCCCGGCCACCTCCACCGCCTTGACCCCGGCCGCGCAGGCCGCGTCCAGGTTGCCGGACTCCAGTTCCGCGACCGCCGAGACGACGAGCCGCAGCCCGTGCGAGCGCACGAACTCCTCCGTGGGCCGGGCGAGGGCCGTCTCCGTGAAGCGGCGCACCTGCCCGGGCATGCGCAGGTCGCGGTAGCACTCGGCGGCGTCCGCGGCGAGGCGGTCGTAGGAGTAGAAGCCGAGCCAGGGCGGGTCGGCGTCCCCGTCGCGGGCGCGGTCGAGCCAGGACTCGGCGGCGGCCAGGGCCGTGGCGCACGCGGCGCTCTCGCCGGCCTTGGCGTGGGCGCGGGCCTCGACGAGGTGGAAGAAGGACATCGTGCGCGCCGTGGCGAGGCCGCGGTTGCGTTCGAGGGCGGCCTGGGCCAGGTCCACGCCCTCGTCGGCGAAGCCGCGGTACGTGGCCTGGAGCGACATCGACGCCAGCACGTAGCCCCCGAGGGGGACGTCGGCGGCGGCGCGCGCGAGCCGCAGGGCCTGGATGTAGTAGCGCTGGGCGGCCTCCTGCTGGCCGGTGTCGAAGGCCATCCACCCGGCGAGCCGGGTGAGTTCGGCGGTGGCGCCGAAGAGGGAGCGGCCGACCTCGTCGCTGTACGACCCGAGCAGCAGCGGGGCCGCCTCGACCCGCAGGCACTCGGGGACCATGCCGGAACGCCAGTCGCCGCCGCCGTACTTGGAGTCCCAGCGCCGGGCGTCCTCCGCGGCCTCGCGGAGCTTGGCGACGTCGGAGTGGCCGACGTGGTGCGTGCCCGGGGCGGGGTCCTCGCGGGCGACGCGGGCGTCGGCCGGGGTTATCAGCCAGCGGGAGGCCGGCGTGACGTAGGCGCTGACCGCGAAGGAGCCGGCGAGGCTCTGCCAGATGCCGCCGCCGCCCGGGCCGCGCCGGCCGGGGTCGAGCTTCCACAGGTCGGTGGCGGACTTGACGGCCTCCCCGACGTCGCGGGGGAAGGCGAGGCCCACCTCGGGCGCGGGGTCGGCGTCGGCGAGGCCGATCTCGTGCAGCGGCACGGGGCGGCCGAGCTTGCTGCCGATGGCCGCCGCGATGAGGTGCGGGGCGGCGCCCTGCGGCACCATGCCCTTGGTGACCCAGCGGGCGACGGAGGTCTTGTCGTACCGCAGGGTCAGACCGCGCTGGGCGCCGAGGTCGTTGACCCTGCGGGCGAGTCCCGCGTTGCTGATGCCGGCCAGGGCGAGAAGGGTGCCGAGTTTCTCGTTGGGCCCTCGGGGTTCTTTGGTCATGACCACTACCACCTCTCGCCGTAAGCGCGAGGGCCGCGTACGCCTGCCACGCCTGTCACACCCTCTCGACGCACAACAACGGCTGGCCCGGCGCCTCTTGTGGAGGCGTGCCGGGTCCGCCGCAGCCCGCCACCGGGCATGCGCCGGACCCCGAGCTGCCGGGACCATCGCTTCTCGGGTGAACCCAGCGTAGTTCGCCGTATCCCGCCCGTTAAGAGCTGTTGTCCCGGATGGCGAGATTCCTGCCCTGAATGCGGCCTGGCGACTCCTGCTGGTGGCGCGTGCTACCGGCGTATGCGGCTGTGCGCCCATCCGCGCGCTCTGTGCCGGTTCGGGCGGTAGGGGTTCCATGGTGGGGTGGGTTGGCCCGCGGCTCTCATGTGCGGCTATGGGGGGTTGTGGCGGGTCAGGGGGCTCCGCCACCACAATCCCCGCGGGTGGCGGACCGGTCCGGGAGGTGCGCCACGCCTCCCGGACCGCGACCCCCACACGTCGCAGAACGGACGAATGCGGGCTGCCCGGACATTGACCGGAAGATGACGTTTGAAATCCGGTGGCCCGTTCCAAGTGACCATGATCAAGGGGGAGTTGGGCCGAACCGGCCCGCGCCGGACCGCGCGTGACGCGCGGTCCGGCGCTCAACCATGTCCTCATGCGCCTCTTTGTGCGCCGCTCCGTGGCAGCATGTTCCTCGGACGGGGCGGCAGTTCGGCCTGCCGCGGGGCCGGTTGGCCACGGTGGCCCACGTAATCCACGACCTGTGGAGGCGGCGATGCGGTGGTTGGTGGGGTGGAGCAGCGCTGCCGTGGGACAGGTTCCCGGCACGCGCGCCGGCCGCACCCTGCAGCCCGTCGGCGCACAACTCCTGTGGGGCGACCCCGATCCGCTGTGGATGGTGGGCGACTGGCGCCCCGACGAGGTGCGGATCGCCCACGCCGAGAACGGTTCCGTGGCGCGGCTGGCCGTGCTGGGCCGCTGCGCCGCTTCCGACGCCGACCTGCGGGTGGGGCTGTTCGCGGCACGCGGCGGGGCGCTGCGCCATCTGACGGCCTGGGCCGGTAGCTACACCTGCGTCCTGCAGATCGGCCGCCGCGTCACGGTGCTGGGCGACCTCGCGGGCGCCCGGCCGGTGTTCCACACCCAGTGGGCGCGGGGCACGGCGTACGGCACGGCCGCGCTGCCGCTGGCCGACCTCACCGAGGCCGCCCTGGACGTGACCTACCTGGCGGCGCTGCTGGCCTGCCCGGACTCGCCCGAGGCGCTCGGCGAGGGCACCCCGTACGCCGGGGTGCGCCGGGTGCCGCCCGGGCACGCGCTCATCATGCGCGACGGGGTGCCCGAGGTCAGCGGCTACGAGCCCACCGCCTCCCTCGCCGTCGCCGGCACCCCCGCGGCCTCCGCCGACCCGGACCGGGCGCTCGCCGGCATACGGGACGCCCTGGTCGACGCCGTCCGGACGCGGCTCGCACAGCCCCGCTTCGTACCGGACCCCGGCGAGGCCCCGGCGCCGGGCATCGGCGCCGACCTGTCCGGGGGCAGCGCCTCCTCCACGCTCGCCCTGCTCGCCGCGGGCCTGCCGGGGATGCCGGGCACACCGCTCGGGCACGGCTCCGCCGCGGGGCAGCGCCTGCTGGCGGTGACCTTCAACGACCTGGCCACGGGCGGGGTCCACGGGCGCGAGGCCGAGCTTGAGCGCGCCCGCAGCATGGCCGCCGACCCCCGGCTGCACCACGTCGTCGTACCGGGCGGGCCGGAGTCCCTGCCGTACGCCGACCTCCTGGACAGCGGGCCGCTCACCGACGAGCCGGGCCCCTCGCTGGTCACCGCGGAACGGCACCGGCGGCGCCTGGCGGCCGGCGGCGCCGACCACTTCGTGGGGCATGGCGCCCGGCAGGTGCTGGACGCCCATCCGGCCCGCCTGGCGGACCTGTTGATGGACCGTCGGCGGCGCGGCCTGCTGCGTCCCGTCACGGCCCTGGCGCGGGCGGACGGGCCCTCGGGGCGCTCGGTGTTCGTGCCGTTCACGGTGTACCGGGCGGCGCGGCGGCTGGCCCGCACCAGTTACCGGCAGGGCGTGGAGGACGCCGCGGCACGCCTGCTGGCCCGGCGCTTCGAGGAGCACGGGGACGCCCTGGCCGCGTCGCTCGCGGCCCTCGCGTGGTGCCGGCCGGGCCCCGCGGCGCGCTGGCTGACCGGCGAGGCGCTCGCCGAAGTATCGGTTCGCCTGCAGGAGGCGGCTTCCCGGCCGGGCACGACGGTGGAGCGCCCCGGAGAGCGCCGGGCGCGCGCCGCGCTCGCCCGGCACGCCGCCGACCACCGGGTCTTCGAGCAGGCCGCCGAGGTGCGCAGCCAGCGGCTCCACGCGCCCTTCCTGGACAACCAGGTGGTGCGGGCCTGCCGGGCGCTGCCCGAGACGCTGCGCGTCCAGCCGGGCGCCCGCACCACGATCCTGCGCTCCGTCCTGGCGGGCGCGGGCATCCGCGAACTGCCGCCCGGCTGGGGCGCCAACTCCCACGTCTCCACGGCCGTCGCCGTCCGCGCGGGCCTGCGGGCCGCCGTCGACGACCTGCTCGACCTCTTCGAGGCCCCGCTGCTCGCGGACGCCGGGCTCGTCGAGGCCCGCGTCGTACGGGCCGCCCTGCGTGCCGCCGCGGACGGCGAACCGGTGCCCGTCGACGGGCTCACCGACCTGGTCGCCACGGAGGTGTGGCTGCGCCGGCTGCTGGCCCGGCGCGGTTCCTGCTGGACGGGCACGGAGGTGCCGGAACAGCGCGCGGTCGCCACCGGGGTGCAGCGGCTGTCGCTGTAGGCCGGCGCCGGCGGTCATCTGACGGGACGTGCGCCCCACGGATGCGCCGTCCGGGGGGATATGGACGCCGTTGCTCCACATATGTCACTGGCCGGAAAAGGACCCCGGCGCAGCCCTCCGCGCGAGTCTCCGGGACACTCTCAACATGCGCATCCGTACCACGGCGGCGGCCCTCGCCGCCGCTGCCGCCGCCGCGGCCCTCCTGGGCCTGGCCGCGCACGCCTCCGGCGCGCCCGCCGACCGGTCCGGGGTCCGCCTCTACGACGAGGCACTGGGCAGGACGCGCGAAGACGGCGCCACGGTGTGCACCTTCTACTTCAAGGCCGAGGGCTTCGGCCCCGACCAGCCGGTCAACTGGACGGTCTCGTACGCCCGGGGCGAGGACGCGGTCGTCGGCACCTTGGTCACCGGCGCCCGGGGCACCGGGAGCACCGGCCGCGTCGTCCTCGCCGACGGCGACTACCGGTTCCGGTGGGCCGGTTCCGACGCGGACCCGCAGCGCTTCACGGTGGCCTGCCCGGCCGGGACGGCGACCCCGTCGCCGGGCACCGCCGCGGCCGCCCCCTCCGCCCCCGCGGGTGCCGTGCCCGGGGTGACGGCGGCGGCGTCCACCGGGCCGGGCACGGGCCTGCCCGCCGCGGGGCTCACCTCCGCGTCGACCTCCACCGGCCCCTCCGACGTCACCGCGGGCGTGGCCTCCGTACTGGTCGCCCTGGGCATCGCCGCGGTGGCGGCACTGGTGATGCTCCGCCGCAAGCCCGTCCGGGCCCCTGCCGCGCCCCGCCGCCACCGGCGCGCCTCCGGCTGACCTGTCGGCGGCCCGTCTTTGTGTGCGGCGCCGCGGTGGTTGCGGTTGCGGTTTCTCCCCCGCCCTCCCGCCCTCCCCCAGCCTTCGGCCGGGGGGACCCCCATCCGGCGCGGTCAGCGCGGGCCTGCGCATCGTGTGCCTGGGTCGGGGCCGCGCCGGCGCACTCCCCCAGCCTTCGGCCGGGGGGACCCCCACAGCGCTCGCGGTTTACGTCCACATCATTCGGCGCCCGGGTCCGTCGCTCGTCTCCCCCAGCCTTCGGCCGGGGGGACCCCCATGGGCGCACCCCGCCACACCCCCTCCGGTTGTCAGGGCGCATGACGGCCGGTGGGGGTTCAGAAAGGCACTTGCGGCAACCCCGGACCGCCTTCTGAACCCCGTCCGGCGCCGCGTGCTCCGCTCGTCGCCTGTGGGGGCACCCCGCCACACCCCCTTCGGTCGTGTGGGCGACTGACGGCCGGTAGGGGTCAGCGCCGCGAGCGCCGAGGTGGGGGTCCCCCCGGCCGAAGGCTGGGGGAGGGCGGGAGGGCGGGGGGCGCCCGCCGCAGGCGCAAACGACCCGCACACAACAACGGGCCGCAAGGGGAACCCCCGCCCGCCCCGCAGGGTGTCCGTGGCGTACCCGACAATGGTGGGGCCGGACAACGCAAGGGCAGCGGCACCACAGGACGGGCGGGCAGATGGCGGTATGGGACGACCTGGTCGGCCAGGACCGGGTGACGGAGCAGTTGGCCGCCGCCGCACGGGACGCCGACGCCTTCGTGACGGCGGCTGCCGCGCGCAGCGCGCTGCCGACGGCGTCGAAGATGACGCACGCCTGGCTGTTCACCGGCCCGCCCGGCGCGGGCCGTGACACGGCCGCCCGCGCCTTCGCCGCCGCGCTGCAGTGCGTGAGCCCGGACCGGGCGCTGGGCGGGGCGCCGGGCTGCGGCTTCTGCGACGGCTGCCACACGACCCTGGTCGGTACGCACGCCGACGTCGAGGTGGTCCGCACCGACCTGCTCTCGATCGGCGTCAAGGACACCCGCGACCTCGTCCGCCGCTCCACGCTGTCGCCCGCCTCCGGCCGCTGGCAGGTGATCGTGCTGGAGGACGCCGACCGCCTCACCGAGGGCGCCGGCAACGTGCTGCTCAAGGCGGTGGAGGAGCCCGCGCCCCGGACGGTGTGGCTGCTGTGCGCGCCCTCCATCGAGGACGTGCTGCCGACGATCCGCTCGCGCTGCCGGCACCTGGTGCTGCGCACCCCGCCCGTGGACGCGGTCGCCGATGTGCTGGTCCGGCGCGACGGCATCGACCCCGTGATCGCCGAGGCCGCCGCCCGTGCCACGCAGGGGCACATCGACCGCGCCCGCCGGCTCGCCACCGACGAGGGGGCGCGCACCCGCCGCGCGGCCGTGCTGAGGCTGCCGCTGCGCGTGGACGACGTGGGGGGCTGCCTCAAGGCCGCGCAGGAGCTGGTGGACGCGGCGACCGAGGACGCCAAGCAGGTCTCCGAGGAGATGGACGCCAAGGAGACCGAGGAGCTGCGCACGGCGCTCGGCGCGGCCGCGGGGGCGGGCAGCCGGATGCCGCGCGGCACGGCGGGCGTGATGAAGGAGCTCGCCGACCGGCAGAAGCGCCGGTCCACCCGTACCCAGCGCGACACCCTCGACCTGGCCCTCACCGACCTGGCGGGCTTCTACCGGGACGTGCTGGCGGTGCAGGTCGGCACGTCCGTCGCCATCGCGAACGTCGAGGCGCGGGACGCCGTCGAGCGGATCGCGGCGGCTTCGCGGCCGGAGAACACGCTGCGCCGCATCGAGGCCGTGCTCGCCTGCCGTGGGGCCCTGGACAGGAACGTCGCGCCGTTGCTGGCCGTCGAGGCGATGACGCTGGCCCTGCGCGCGGGCTGACCGCCGGCGCGCGGGACCGGCCGCGCGGACCGCCCCCGCGCCTTGATCATCCGGCGGACGGGTGATCGTTTGCGGCGCTCGCGCGTCGCCGCTCCCCGGTGCGCCCGGCCTTGCCGCAGGCTGCTGTGCGGTGCCCCCGGCCGCTGTCCCCGCGGGGGTGATCCCAGCGCACGGGGTGCGCTCCCCCCTGCCTCCGGCGCGGGTGCCGCGCCCGTGCCCGAAGCACCGTGGGGGACCTGCCGAGGTGGTGCCGCACGTGCCCGAGGTGGCCGAGGTCGTCGTTCTGTACGCGCTGCTGACCGTGGCCGGGGCCGTGGCGGTGGCGCTCGCCCGCTCGGCGCTGCGGCACTGGTGGGAGCAGCGCGCGGGCCGCGCGTACGAACTGCCCGTCGAGCGCAGCGGCACGGTGCTGCGCGGCGCAGGGTCCGTGCTGGCCGCCGCGGTGGCGGTCACGCTGGCCGTCTGGTCGCCGTCCGGCCCGGCGGATCCGTCGCTCCCGCCGCCCCGCCCGGTCACCGCCGCCGCGCCCCCGCCGTCCCGGCCGCCGTCCGCGCCACCCCCGCGGCCGGTGCCGTCCGACCCCGTGGACGCCGGGCTGGAGCCGCCGCGCACCCTCGGTCACCCGGCCGGGGGCACGCTCCAGGAATTGTCCGACGGCACGCGGGTCTGGCTGCCCCCGCAGTACGACTACCCGGACTCCGTCGGGGTGTACTTCCCCTTGGTCGTGGCCCACATCGACCCCGCCGACCCGGATCTGTTCGCCGGCTTCGCCGCCCAGTCGCTGCGGGGCATCGCGGACCCCTTCGTGGTCGTGCTGCCCGCCCACTGCGACACCGGCCCGGGCGCCCGTCCCGCGGCCGTCCCGGTCGCGGTCGCCCGGCTCTACCGCGTCCTGCCCGGCCGCCCCGCGCGGGCGTTGCTGGGCGCCGACGGGGACGCGGCCTGCGTCGTACGGCAGCAGCTGACCGACCCCGAGGGGTACACCGCGGCGATCGGCGTCTCGGGCGGCTACGACGGGATCGACCGGTCCGGCCCGCCGCCGTACTACTCCTCCACCGACCGCGGGTACCCCGGGGGTGACATGCCGCGCCCCGCGCTGCTGCTCGCCGTACCCTCCGGAGAGGAGGACGCGCGGCGCTCCGCCCTCGCCCTGCGGGAACGGGTGCGTGGCGTGCCCGCCGGGGTCCGGGTGCTGGACGGCATCGCCCCGCGGCGGCGGCTCTTCGCCCTCGTCGCCGGGTACGCGACCGAGAAGCTCGACGGTCCGGACCGTCCCTGACGGCGCGGGCCGGAATCACCCGTATGAGGACTGTGGAGGACGGTTCGCCACCGGCCCTCCGGATACGCTCCAGATGACCACCACGAGGAACCGAGGCTCCGATGCACACCCCGCGCCTGCTCCGTACCTCCGGCACCGTCCTCGCGGTCGCCGGGCTGATGCTGTCCGCGTGCACGACGGGTGGCAGCACGCACAGTGCCGCCGCCTCGTCCCCGGCGGGCTCGCTCGGCGGGCCGCCGCCCTCGGGCGCTGCCGCGGACGCCTACGGCAACCTCCGGCCGTACTACGAGCAGCGTCTGTCCTGGCGCGAGTGCAAGGACATGCCGGGCATGCAGTGCGCCACCATGCGGGTCCCCCTCGACTACGCCCACCCGTCCGCCGCGAGCGACCTCAAGCTCGCCGTCACCCGGAAGCGGGCCGAGGACGGCGGCAAGCGGCTCGGCACCCTGCTGGTCAACCCGGGCGGCCCCGGCGGCTCCGCGATCGACTACCTGCAGTACGCGGCCTTCGGCTACCCGTCGGCGGTCACCTCCCGCTACGACATGGCCGCCATCGACCCGCGCGGTGTGGCCCGCAGCGAGCCCGTCGAGTGCCTCAGCGACCGCCAGATGGACGCCTTCACGGCGACCGACGTCACCCCGGACGACGGCGCCGAGGTCAACGCCCTCGTCGCCGCCGACAAGGAGTTCGCCGGCGGCTGCGAGCAGCGCTCGGCCAAACTGCTCAAGCACATCAGCACGGTGGACTCCGCTCGCGACATGGACGTCTTCCGCGCCCTGGTCGGCGACCGCAAGCTCAACTACGTCGGCAAGTCCTACGGCACCTTCCTGGGCGCCACCTACGCCGAACTGTTCCCCGACAAGGCCGGCCGGCTCGTCCTCGACGGCGCCGTCGACCCGTCGATCTCGGCCCTCGACGCGAGCCGCGGCCAGGCCTCCGGCTTCGAGACCGCCTTCGACGCCTTCGCCCGGGACTGCGTCGGCCACCGCGACTGCCCGCTCGGCACCAAGAGCTCCGCCGACGCCGGGCACCGCCTCGACGCCTTCTTCAAGCAGCTGGACGCCAAGCCCCTGAACACCGGCAGCGACCGCAAGCTGACCGAGGCGCTCGGCACCACCGGCGTGATCGCCGCGATGTACGACGAGTCGATGTGGCCCACCCTGCGCACCGCCCTCACCAAGGCGAACAAGGGCGACGGAAGCGGTCTGCTCGCGCTGTCCGACACGTACTACGAGCGCGACGACCGCGGCCGCTACGACAACCTCATGTACGCCAACGCCGCCGTGAACTGCCTCGACCTGCCGCCGGCCCTGTCCGGCCCGCCGGCCGCCGAGCAGTCCGTCTCCGCGTTCACCGCCGAGTCCCCGCACTTCGGCAAGAACCTCGCGTGGTCCAGCCTGATCTGCGCCTACTGGCCCGTCGCGCCGACCGGCAAGCCGCACCGCATCGAGGCCACCGGCGCCGACCCCATCCTGGTCGTCGGCACCACCCGCGACCCCGCCACGCCGTACGCCTGGGCCAAGTCCCTCGCCGGCCAGCTCGACTCCGGCGTCCTGCTCACCTACAACGGCGACGGCCACACGGCGTACGCCCGCGGCAGCAGCTGCATCGACTCCGCCGTCAACCGCTACCTCCTCGAGGGCACGCCCCCGGCGGACGGCAAGACCTGCTGACCCCGTGAGGGGCCCCGTCGCCCCGCCCCGACCCGACGGCACCCTGGTCAGGGGCCCCTCAAGAACTGTGTAGACTTGTGCCCGCTGCCGATGCGAAGCTGTCTCGGCAGCCTGCCGCCTTAGCTCAGTCGGCCAGAGCGACGCACTCGTAATGCGTAGGTCAAGGGTTCGATTCCCTTAGGCGGCTCCACGAAGAAGGGCCCAGGTCACCTCGGTGACCTGGGCCCTTCGACATTCCTGCACTTCGCATGGCTGAGGCGAGTCCGTCGTCCCGGAGGTCCTCGTCGGGCGGGGCCGGCAGCCCTTCCGTGTGTGCCAGGGCGTGCCACCCGGGCGGCACGAGACCTTGCACCGAAGAACCGGGCCGTCATCGCTCCGGTGTACGGCTGAGGTTCGTACAACCAATCGACGCTCTTGTCGGTCCTGTTCCGCGACGTCTGATCGACGTCTGTCGCCGAACAGGCCTGAAGGACTCGATGAAGCCCAGACGCATCACCGCCACCGCCCTGGTTCTGGCCGCGGCGGGCGGCGTGCTCACCGCCACCGCCGCGCCCGCCTCCGCGGCGGTGAGCTGCGACTCCCCCGTCTTCAAACGGCAGTTCTTCGCGAACACGACGTTCTCGGGCACACCGAAGAAGACGGACTGCGACTCCGTGATCGACCAGAACTGGGGCACGGGCGCACCCGTCTCCGGCGTACCGTCCAATAACTTCGGCGTGCGCTGGTCGGTGACGCGCGATTTCGGCTCCGGTGGCCCCTTCACGTTCACGGTGTCCGCCCGGGACGGCATACGGGTCTACCTCGACGGCGTCCGCAAGATCGACGTGTGGAAGAACGTCTCCGCCACCGTCAAGAAGACGGTCAACGTGACGATCCCCAGCGGCAAGCACGCGCTTCGCGTCGACTTCGTCAACTGGACGGGCGCCGCGAACGTCAAGTACGCCTACACGCCGCGCACCTCCGTCGGCACCGACAAGGTCAAGCCGCTCGCCCCGACGGGCGCCGCCGTCTCCTACGACACGGCGACCGGCGCGGCCAAGTTCACCTGGTCCAGGAACAGGGAGATGGACCTCGCGAACTACCGGGTCTACCGGCGGCTGAAGGGCGCGTCGTACGGCGCCAAGGCGCTCGCGACGACCACCGCGACGTCGTACACCGACAGGACCCTGCTGAAGACCGGCGCGGCCTACTACTACGAGGTGCGGGCCGTCGACAAGACAGGCAACGTCTCCGGCGGCAGTGCCGACCGGCTCGTCACCACCGTCGACAAGACGCCGCCCGCCGCGCCGTTCGTCGAGTTGGACTCGTGCCCGGCCGACCAGCCCTACGCGGGCCCTGAGCTGGTCACCACCGCGGCGAACGCCGCCGACATCGCCTGGTACGAGATGCAGCGGCTCGACGCCGCCACGAACAGCTGGAGCACCATCCACGCCGGCGCCAAGGGTGCGATCTGCGACACCGGGTACCGGGCCGACGGGAGCAAGGTCACCTACCGGGGCCGGGCCCGGGACGCCGCCGGGAACTGGTCGGCCTACTCGGCCGCCGCGACGTTCACCACCCCCGACCGGACCCCGCCGCCCGCCGTCGAGAAGGTGCGCGTGGAGTACCGGTCGGGTGTTCCGCATCTGGTGTGGTCGCCCGTGGCCGGAGCCGCCTCGTACCAGGTCGTCCAGTACGACCCGGCGAGCGGCGGCTACGTCGACGCCCTGGCCGCGAGCACCACCACGCAGACCGACGTGCTGCCCCGCCAGTCGGTCGCCGTCGCCGACAGCTACCGGTACGCGGTGCGCGCGCTGGACGCCGTGGGCAACGCCGCCGCGCCGACGGAGATCACGCTGAAGATGGCCGACCGGCCGGAGGCGATCGCCGCGTTCCAGACCACCGCCCGCGGGTTCGACGAGGGCGTGATCGTCTCGTGGAGCAGCGTCGACCCGTGGACCGTCGACGAAACGCCCCTTCCCTCGTACAAGATCGTGCGGACCGACACCGCGACCGGCGAGACCCGCATCGTGGACAAGTGCAAGCCGACCACCTCGTGGGACGAGCCGTCGCAGGACCCGAAGACGTACTGGACCTGGACGGGCGGCGACGCCCCCTTGTCGGCTCACAAGCAGGTCAACGGCAGCTGCTGGGACGTCCAGGGCGCGTCGGAGACGACGTACGAGTACCGGGTCGTGACGACCGACCGGTACGGGCACGTCTCCCAGCCGGGCCCGGCCGCCACGGAGACCACCCCGGACACCGAGCGTCCCGCCCCGGTGCAGAACCTGACCGCGGAACGCGTCCCGCTCGGTGTCCGCCTGACCTGGACGCCGCCCGCCGATGCCGACGTCCGCGGCTACCACGTGTGGCAGGGCAGCACGGACCCGGACAGCGGCGAGACGGTCTGGAAGGAGAACTGCTGGAGGGGCAGCTCCCTGGCCGGGACCGAGATCCTCTGCCCGACGGTCCCCGACGGCGCCACCCACGTCTACAAGGTGGCCGCCACGGACGACCGGCTTCTGTACGACGACGAGCCGCTCGACGTCCTCCACCCCGCCGAGGTCTCGGTCACCCTGCCCGACACGCGGCCGCCGGGCTGGACCCAGACCGAGGTCGGTGAGGGGCAGTACCCGAACCTGTACGTCGGCTGCTCCGAGAGCTCCGGCTTCGGGGACTGCTCCCGGTTCGCGAGCTACCGTGTGGAGCGCTGGGACCCGGCCACGGCCGCTTACGTCACCCTGGCCGAGGGCACGATGGGTGACACGCCGTTTTTCGTGGACACCACGGTGCACGAGGACCGGCTCGGCCTGTACTACTACCGCGTCGTACGCCAGGACGCTTCCGGCGCCGAGGCCCTGACCCGGTCGGTGGCGTGCGGCATCTGGAACGACTGGCTCTGACCGGACGCGTGACATGAGAGGGGCCGGGAGGGTTCTCCTGGCCCCTCTCCCACGTGAGCGTCAGCGACTGCTGCTTCCGGCTGCCTCGTGGCGTGCTTGCGCGGCTGGAACCTGGGGGAGTCGCTGCTCAGCGATGTTCACGGGAAACGATCTCCGTCGGCTCGAAGCGAGCTCCCGAACAGCGCATTTCGTCGGTGCCCCCTGCTGTACCCGTGCTCAGGAGGCGTAGCGCGTCACCTCGGTGACGCGGCAGGTGACCTTCCCCTTCACGTCGCCGGTGCCCTGCGCGGTCTCCTTCGCGACCTTGCCCGGGCCGAGGTTGTTCGTCGCCGCGAAGCCCTCGCCGATGCGTGTGCCGCCGGCGTCCACGAACTCGACCTGGACCGCGTAGTTGGACGTCTTCGAGCTGCGGTTGGTGATGGTCAGCTTCGCGCTCGGCCAGTGCATGACGTCGTCGACCTCGCATGAGTCGATCCGCACGTCGCCGGTGGGGCCGGCCTGGCGGCCCTCGCCGCCGCTCTTCCCGCCCCTGTCGGTCGATGCCTTCGACGCACCGGGCTTCGGGTCGCTGCTGCCGCCGCCGCTGCTCGCCACCGTCGCGAGGACTGCGACGACGATCACCAGGACGACGACGCCGAGACACCCGAACCCGATGATCTTCCCCGTGCTGGACTTGCGCGGCTGCGACGGCGGCCCCGTCCATCCCGGGCCCTGCCAGCCGCCGGGCGGCTGCGGCGGTCCCGCGGGTGGTCCGGGTGGCTGCGGGTGCTGAGGCGTCGACATGGCGTCCCCCTGAGTCGTGTGGGTGTGGGGGAAACCGTGCCAGAACATCACGGTCCGCACGGGCGTGATCGCGGTCTGTGACGTCGTCGTGACCGAACCGGGACGGATCGGTACTCGTCGGACGTGCCGACGCGCCGCCGGGGTGGCGCTGTAATCGGCGGGGCCGTGCCGGACATTCCCCAGTGACAGCCTGTTCTGGGAGGGAAGGGTGCGCATGACGGCACGTGAGGGTCCGCGAGGGCACGGGATCGTGGAGGAGTGGTTCGAGGCCCATGCCGACAAGGTGATGGGTTACCTGATGCACCGTACGGATCGCGAGACCGCGCAGGACGTGCTCTCGGAGACCTTCCTGCTGGCCTGGCGCAAGCAGCGGTCCGTACCGGAGGACGCGTTGCCCTGGCTGCTGGCGGCGGCGCGCCGGCTGCTCGCCAACCGGGTGCGGTCGGACCTGCGGAGGCAGGCGCTCGCGGCACGGATGGCCGCGGTGATGGACCGCGCGCCGCAGGAGGTGTTCGAGGACCGCATAGGCGACCGTGAGCGCGTGTTCCGGGTGCTGATGTCGCTGTCCGAGAGCGACCGCGAAGTGCTGCTGCTCACGGGCTGGTACGACCTGAGCGCGCAGCAGGCGGCCAAGGCCCTGGGTTGCAGCAGGGCGGCCTACGCGCTGCGGCTGCACCGGGCCCGCAAGAGGTTCCGCGCGGCCCTGGAGCCGCGACCCGCATCCTTCACCCCGCTCGATTCGGAGGTACACGCATGACGAACGACCCTGTCCTGGACGCCGTCCGGGAGCTGCGCCCGCAGGGTGCCGACGGCTGGGCGCGGTCGGCGGACGGGCGGGAGACGCTGCGGTCCGTGCTGGACCGGGCGGCGCCGCGGAGCACGCGGCGGCGGTCGCTGCGGGTCGCCGTGGCCGGCGGCGCGGTCGTCGCCGCGCTGGCCGGCGGCGGGGTGGTCGCCGTCGCCGGGGGACTGCCGTGGGGGAAGGACGCCGGGGCGCAGGTGATGTGCGCCCGGACGCTGTCGCGCGACGCGGACCTCTCGGGTCTGCCGTCCGACGCGATCAAGGCCTTCGACCCCAGGGACCCGGGCAAGGCCTGCGCCGGGCGCTGGGAGCAGATGTGGGGCCCGTCCGAGCCCGTCCCCACGTCCTTCGCGGCCTGCTACCACCCCGGCGCCGCCGGCAAGGTCGTCTGGCCCGCCGACGGCCTCGACCAGGACCAGGCCTGCGCCCGCATCGGGGCCCGGCCGATCCCCGTCGGGTAGCCCGTCCGCGTCGCGGGGCCGCGCCCCTACCAAAAGGGCGCGGCCCGTACGGGTGACCCGGTGACTTTCGGTGTGCGGAGTTGCTCCGGGTGACACCTTGCTTTCTTCCATCCGTACTCGTTGACACGGCAACGGCCGGACGCGGCGCCACGGCGAGCGCGTCCGGGACATCGGACGAGGGAAGGCGCGCATGAACGTCAGTGCTCACATCGAGGCCGTCTACGCGGACGTCTGCCGGCGCAATGCCGGCGAGACGGAGTTCCACCAGGCGGTGGGGGAGGTGCTGCGCTCGCTGGCGCCGGCGCTGGAACGGCACCCGGAGTACCTGGGGACCCGGATCGCGGAGCGGATGTGCGAGCCGGAGCGGCAGGTGATCTTCCGGGTGCCGTGGGTGGACGATCAGGGACGGGTGCAGGTCAACCGGGGCTTCCGGGTGGAGTTCAGCAGCGCGCTCGGCCCGTACAAGGGGGGTCTGCGCTTCCACCCGAGCGTGGACCTCGGCATCGTGAAGTTCCTCGGCTTCGAGCAGATCTTCAAGAACGCGCTGACCGGGCTGGCGATCGGCGGCGGCAAGGGCGGCTCCGACTTCGACCCCAAGGGCCGTTCCGACGGCGAGGTCATGCGCTTCTGCCAGTCGTTCATGACCGAGCTCCACCGGCACCTGGGCGAGCACACCGATGTGCCGGCCGGGGACATCGGCGTGGGCGGCCGGGAGATCGGCTACCTCTTCGGGCAGTACAAGCGGATCACCAACCGCTTCGAGGCGGGCGTGCTGACCGGCAAGGGCGTCGCCTGGGGCGGCTCGCACGCGCGGACCGAGGCGACGGGGTACGGGGCGGTGTACTTCGCGGCCGAGATGCTGGCCACGCGCGGGCAGGGCTTCGAGGGGCGCAGGGCGGTGGTCTCCGGGTCGGGCAACGTCGCCGTCTACGCGATCGAGAAGGTGCGCGCGCTGGGCGGCTCGGTGGTGGCCTGCTCGGACTCCGGCGGCTACGTCGTCGACGAGGCCGGCATCGACCTGGAGCTGCTGAAGGAGATCAAGGAGGTGCGCAGGGCGCGGCTGTCGGCGTACGCGGAGGCCAAGCCCTCGGCGCGGTACTCCGAGCGCGGCTCGGTCTTCGACGTGCCGTGCGACGTCGTGCTGCCCTGCGCCACGCAGAACGAGCTGGACGGGCAGGACGCCGGGACGCTGGTGAAGAACGGCGTGCTGGCGGTCGCCGAGGGCGCGAACATGCCGTGCACCCCGGAGGCGATCGAGGTGTTCCGGGAGGCGGACGTGCTCTTCGGCCCGGGCAAGGCGGCCAACGCGGGCGGTGTGGCGACCTCGGCGCTGGAGATGCAGCAGAACGCCTCCCGTGAGCTGTGGACCTTCGAGCGGACCGAGGCCCGGCTCGCGCAGGTGATGCGCGACGTCCACACCCACTGCCGGGCCACCGCCGCGGCGTACGGCGGCACGCCGGACGACTACGTCCTCGGCGCCAACGTCACGGGCTTCCTGCGCGTGGCCGAGGCCATGACGGCGCAGGGCGTCGTCTAGAGCCCGCCCCCAGTGGTGGTGCCCGTGCCCTCCCGCGACGCGCGCGGGAGGGCACGGGCGTTCCCGGCGGCGATCAGGAGGCGTCGCCGCCCATCACACGGGCGAAGGCCACCGGATCGGCGTCGTACCCGCGGACGCCGGAGCGGAAGCGCCACTCGCCGGAGTCGCCCCGGCGGAACTCGCCGACGGTGGCGGCCGTGGCGGCCGCGACCTCGCCGAGGTCGGAGGCGGCGAGGTCGGTGTGGCCCTCGACCACGTGCACGCCGGTGCCCGCGACGTCGCCGAAGGTCATCCGGCCGTCGCGCTGCTGCACGACGACGCCGACGACGACCCGGTGGTAGGCGGCACCGAGCCGGTCGAGTTCGAGGGTCATGATCTCGTCGAAGCCCAGCCCCTTGCCGGTCTTGCTGTCGCGGTTGAGCGTGATGGTGCCGTCCGGGGAGCGGCTGTCGAAGTGGACGAGGTACGCCGGGACGCCGTGCGGGTCGGCGGCGCTGTAGGTGGCCGCGACGATGTCCAGGTCGCTGGCGGGTGCGCCGAGCGGGCTGGGGTCCCACTTGAGCCGGACCTCGACCTTGCCGAGGCCTTTGGTGACATTGCTCACTGGCTGGCTCTCCTTGCTTCCGGCTGGTCGGCTGCGGAGGCGGCTGTCACAGGGAACGCCCTTTCATCTGCCGTCAGTTGGGGGACGAGCGCGTGTCGCGCGCCCGTCCGAGGCGGCAACGAACGAGGGCGATCCCGGATTCCTGGCAACCGGTCCGGGGTCCCAGACGGTTCATGCGGGTGTGAGGCTGCTGGGAGCACGGACAGGAACACGATGGCAAGGACACCACGGTGAGGGATGCGGAGACGGACTTCGAGGAGTTCGTCGCCGCGCGCGGGCCGCGGTTGCTGCGGGTCGCCTGGCTGCTGACCGGGGACACGCACCTGGCGGAGGACCTGCTGCAGACGGTCCTGGCCAAGGTGTGGCCGAAGTGGCGGGGCATAGCCGCGGAGAACCCGGAAGCGTACGTGCGCAGGGCCCTGGTGAACACGGCCTCGTCGTGGTGGCAGCGCCGCTGGCGGGGCGAGGTGCCGCACGGCGAGGTGCCGGACACGGTGACGGCGGTGGCGGACCCCTTCGCCTCGGTCGACCTGGAGCAGTCGCTCGCGGTGCTGATACGCCGGCTGCCCGCGCGGCAGCGGGCGGTGGTCGTGCTGCGCTACTTCGAGGACCTGAGCGTCGAGGAGACCGCCGAGGTGCTGGGCTGCCGGCCGGGCACGGTGAAGAGCCAGGCCGCCAAGGCGCTGGCCATGCTGCGGGGGCAGGTCGCGGCGGTGCCGAGCCTGGCGAAGGGTGGTGAGCGGTGTGGATGAGGAGCCAGAGCCGGAGGAGGAGTGGGAGCTGAGCGTGCTGCTGGAGCGCGCCGTGCCGCAGCCGACCGCGCCCCACGACCGGATGGCGCAGATCAGGCGGCGGGTACGGCGGCGCAGGCGGCGCCGGGTGGCCGCCGGGGCGCTGGCCGCGGTCGGCGGCGTCACGGCGGCGGCGGTGGTGGCCGCTGCGTTGCTGCAGCCCGCGGGTCCCGTGACGCCCCGGGGGCAGCAGGTCCTCCCCGCCGCTTCCCCGTCCCGCGCGGTGCCCGCCCCGGGGTCCCCCCTGCCGACGTCGACGGGGAGCACGCACCCCGGCTACGCGCTGGTCAGCCTGGACGCGCTGTCCGGGCTGACGCTGAAACTGCCCGGCGAGGGCTGGCGGTCCCTCGTGACCACCGACCCGCGGGGCCTGGTGGTCGGGTTCGTCGGCTCCGGACCGCTCCACGAGCGCAGCGGGTGCACGAAGCAGGAGATGATCCGCTACCCGGTCTGCCCGCCCGTGGACAAGGTCGCCGAGGGCGGGGTGCTGATCGCCTTCGAACAGGTGGGGGCGCCCGTGGGCGACGGCACGGGGTCCGGCCGGTTCGTGGTGAAGGGCGTGGCGTCCGCGGGCGAGGGCTGCCGCGCGCTCGGCGGCCAGTGGGAGCTCACGGCCTGGGGGGAGGACCCGGACCCCGCGTCCTCCGTCGGTCTCGTGGTCAGCGCCTGTTTCAACCGTACGACGAAGGACACCATCGCCGCGGTCACGGCCGGCCTCAAGGCCGCGAGCTACACCTCGGCGTCCCCCGGCGGGCCGACCGGTCCGGACCGTCCGACCGGTACGGGCACGGGCTGACCCACTGGGCTGACCCACTGGGCTGACCGGCCGGGGACCGGGCCGTCCGCTCCACGGAGTCCCTCCGGCCAGGTGCTTCTCTTCGATCGCTCTCTCCCGTGGTCGAGACGAAAGGCGTCGTCATGCCCGAATTCGTCCGCCGCGGTCACCTCCGGACGACGCGCGCCAGGTCGTCGTGGTGACCGGCGTGGCCGGAACGCGTCCCGGTCGCGGGTCGTGGTGTACGAGGGGATCCACGACGGCTGGCGCGGCGGCGCGAGATGGCCCGCGCGCAACGGGCAGCGCGGGTGGACCGGCGACCACCGCAGCGGCGACGAGCGCTCGCCGATCGGGGTGTTCGGCCTCACCGACGCCGGGGGCCTGATGGCCGACCCGGGCACCCGGCTGCCGTACGACCACTCCGGTGGGTTCTTCATCAGGGGCACCGGCCTGGAGGGGGAACCGCCGGCGGGTTCGTTCGACTCCCGGCACGTCGCCGCGGGACCGGACCCGGCCGATGGGCGCGGACAAGGGCGGTGGCACCTGGTTCCACGTCGACCACGAGGGGCCCACGCAGGGGTGCGCCGCGTTGTCCGAGGCCCACATGCGGCGGTTGCTGCGGACCCTGGACCCGGCCCTGCAACCCGGTCCTCGTGATGGGGGACGCGGCCTCGCTCACGCGCTGAGACGTGCCGCGTGCGCGGCCTCGTCGGGGCGTGGCTCGCCCGGCCGGGAGCCGCCGAACGCCCAGTGGGTGGCGCCGAGTCCGCCCGCCGCCAGGGCGGCGTCGATCCGGCGGCGGACCTCGGCCTCGTCGCCGGGCGCGGACGCGAACAGCACGCGCAGCCGCAGTGCGCCGCCGGGCCCGGCCGTGACGGCGGTGTGGTGGGGCGCGAGGGGGCACGGCGGTTCGTGCTCCCAGTGACCGCACAAGGCGACGGTGACCGCGGCACCTGGGGCGCGCTCGTCGCCGCCGGGGGCGAGGGTCACGACCGCGTCGTGGGCGAAGGTCCGGCGCACGCGTCCAGTATCGGTGTCAGCCGTCCTGCTCGTGGCGGGGACGCATCGCCTGCCGCTGGACGCGCCGCCCGAACGCGGACAGCAGCGGCTCCACGGCGGCGCGCGGGAGCACGACCTTCTGGCGGCCCGTGGGCGGGGCCGCCACCTCGCCCCGGTCGAACGTCACGACCAGGTTCCCGCAGCGGGTGAAGGCCAGGTCGTCCAGGAGGGCGCGGCGGGCCGCCGGGTCCTGCAGCGCGCGGAGCCCGCGCGGGTCGTGGCCGGCGCGGGCGGCGAGCACCCGGACCAGGTGCCCGGCGAGGTCGCCGGCCGCGTCCGGAGCGACCATGGCGAGGGCCGGCAGCACCTCGCCGGAGCGGCCGTCGTACCAGTACGTGGCCGTCGTGGTGCCGCTCCCGGAGGTGGTGCCGTCCCCGGCGGCGGTGCCCTCGGCCGTCGTCAGCTGGACGCCGAGCACGTCCCCGGAGGCGGCCAGGAACGTGTACGAGATGGTGAACTCGCCCGCGCAGCCGGCACCGTGCCCGTGTGCGGTCAGGAAGTCCCGCAGCCCGCGCCGCACCTCGCGGTCGAGCGTCCGGGTCAGCGGCCGTGCGCCCGGCACGGACGGGTAGCTCGTCGACCAGCGGCAGGCGCCGCCGGTGCCCCGGGCGCCGATGACCCGCAGCCCGTGGATCCAGGTGGGCATGACCGCCCTGACCTCCTGTCCGTCGGCGGAGGCGGTCGCGGGGGAGGGTCGTCCGCCGGAGGGCGCCGTGCACGCGGGGACGGCCAGCAGCGCGGCCACGGCGACGGCGGCGATCGGCACGGACTTCACCCGGCGACCGTAACCGCCCCCGGGGCCGGGGCGGTTGGCCGTGCCGTATCCGGACCGGGGTGTGACAGGTTCGCGACATTGCGGCGGTCCCCCGCCCGGGGTCGTGGTGCTACAGTGCGAGGAGCACGGCTGTGCGCCCCTCTTCGGCGCCGGTGCTCCCCGCGTGACCGCCCGGCGGTCCGCTCCCGCAGTCCACTGCGATGTTCCCCTTCGCCCGCGCCCCGCGTCGGCGATCTCCCCGAGGCTCCGCCTCTTGCGCCGCGTGTCCCGGCGGCCGGCCGATTCCGCCGCCGTACGCGCCCTTCCCCCGAGGACCACGTATGTCCACAGCTCCCACCACCACCCCCACCCCCGCTCCTGCTTCCTCTCCCTCGGGCGAACGGCACGTCGCCGTCGCCGGGGTCCTCGACGTCGAGGGCGGGCGCGGCTTCCTGCGCACCGCCGGTTACGCGCAGGGTCCGCACGACGTCCCGGTGCCGCCGGAGGTCATCAGGCGGCACGGGTTGCGCAAGGGCGACGCCGTCGAAGGCGTGGCCACGGCCGGTCGCTCCCGCGCCCTCGTACGGGCCGACCAGGTCGGCGGGCTGCCCGCCGGCCTGGCCCGCGGGCGGCGGCACTTCGCGGACCTGACCCCGCTCCACCCGTCCGAGCGGCTGCGCCTGGAGTGCCCGCAGGGCGGCCTGACCACCCGTGTCGTGGACCTGCTGGCCCCCGTCGGCAAGGGCCAGCGCGGGCTGATCGTGGCGCCGCCGAAGGCCGGCAAGACGATGCTGCTGCGGCGGCTGGCCGACGCCGTCGCGGACAACCACCCCGAGTGCCACCTGATGGTGGTGCTCCTGGACGAACGACCTGAGGAGGTCACCGACATGCGGCGGGCGGTGCGGGGCGAGGTCGTCGCCTCGACCTTCGACCGCACGCCCAAGCAGCACATCGCCGTTGCCGAACTGGCCGTCGAGCGGGCCAAGCGCCTGGTCGAGACCGGCCGGGACGTGGTCGTGCTGCTGGACTCCCTCACCCGGCTGTGCCGGGCGCACAACAACGCGGCGTCCTCGGGCGGACGGACGCTGTCCGGCGGTGTCGACGCGGCGGCGCTGCTCGGCCCGAAGCGGCTGTTCGGCTCGGCGCGCCTCGCGGAGGAGGGCGGTTCGCTGACCATCCTCGCCACCGCGCTGGTCGACACCGGCTCGCGCGCCGACGACTACTTCTTCGAGGAGATGAAGAGCACCGGCAACATGGAGTTGCGGCTGGACCGGGGGCTGGCCGACCGGCGGGTCTTCCCGGCGGTGGACGTCGGCCCGTCGGGGACCCGGCGTGAGGAACTGCTCCTCAGCCCTGCGGAGCTGGCGGCCGCGCGCGGTCTGCGGCGGGTGCTGCGTGGTGCGGGGAGTTTCGAGACGCTGCTGGAGCGGATGCGGGCGACCCCGGACAACGCGGCCTTCCTGCGGCAGATCCGCGGCACGGTGCCGGCCGCCTGACCCCGCGGCGCCCGCATCATGGAGCGGTGACCACACCGCAGCGCGTGGGGCCCCGGGGTGCCGTGCGGCCGGACCGGCCGCCCGGTTTCGTCTGGTACGCGGCCTACGGCTCCAACACCCACCTCGTGCGCCTCAACAGCTACCTCGCCGGCGGGGTGCCCCCCGGCGGCGGCCGGGAGTACCCGGGCTGCCGGGACGCGCGCCCGCCGCTGCGGTCGGTGCCGCTGGAACTGCCGGGGCGGATGTACTTCGCGACGCGGTCGCCGGTCTGGTCGGGGGGCCGGGCCTTCTACGACGGCGACGTGCCGGGCGGCGGGGTGCGCGCCAGGGCCCACCTGCTGACGGTCGGTCAGTTCTCGGACATCGCCGCCCAGGAGATGTACCGGTCGCCGGGCTCCGACCTCGACCTCGCCGAGGTGCTCCGCTGCGGCAGGGCCCGGCTGGGCGACGGGCGGTACGAGACGCTGCTGTACCCCGGGGACGTGGACGGGCACCCGGTGCTCACCTTCACCGCCCCCTGGGGCTCCGGCGGGGCCGAGCACGTCAGGCCGTCCGGGACCTACCTGCGGCACATCGCCGAGGGCCTGGCCGAGACGGGCGCCTGGGACCTGCCCGGCATCGCGGCCTACCTCGCGGAGTGCGCCGACGGGGCCTGGGACCCGCGGGAGATCACGGCGCTGCTCGGACGGTGACGCGCGGCGCCGATGGATTACGGCGCCGCCGCCGGTCCTAGGGACGTACGCGGTACGCATCCCCGCATCCGCCCCAGGAGGTCGCCCATGGCCCGGCCCGCGCCGCCCCCGCCCGCGTCCCGACCGGGCGGTGGGCCCGCCGTGCTCGTCCTGACCGGGAGACTCGACCGCGCGGGGATCCCGCCGCTGGTCGAGCGGCTGCGCGCGCTGCTGGCCGAGCGGGGCGGCGGGACGGTGCTGTGCGACGTGGGCGGGCTCGACGGCGCTCCGGACGTCGTGCTGGTCGACGCCATCGCGCGGTTGCAGCTGACCGCCCGGCGCCACGGCGGCCGGATCAGGCTGCGGGGCGCCGGGGGCGCGCTGCGGGAACTGCTGGTGCTCACCGGGCTGGGCGGGCTAGCGGGCCTCGGGTGCGAGGCGCGCGGGGAGGCCGAACAGCGGGAAGAGCCGCTCGGTGTCGAGGAAGGAGTTGAGCCCGGTGATCCGGCCCTCTGATATCTCGATGACCTGCAGCGCCCACGGCTCGTGACCCCCGTCGGGGCTGGACCGGTACTGCCCGAAGCCCGGTGTGCCGTTGGCCGTGACCGGGACGAGCCGCGAACCGCGGCAGCCGGAGCCGAGCCCGAGCATCCAGGCCTTGATGTCCGCGGATCCGCGCAGCCACAGGCCGAAGGGCGGCATGGACAGCGTGGCGTCCTCGTGGAGCAGTGAGGTGAGGGCGTCGAGGTCGTAGGACTCGAAGGCGGCGACGTAGCGGCCGAGCAGGGCGCGCTGCTCCTCGTCGAGCGGACGGGCCGGGTCGGTCGTGGCGGGGCCGGCCGCGGCGAGGGCGGCGCGGGCCCGCTGCAGCGCGCTGTTGACCGAGGCGACGGTGGTGTCGAGCAATTCGGCGACCTCGGCCGCCTTCCAGGCCAGCACCTCCCGCAGGATGAGCACGGCCCGCTGGCGCGGCGCGAGGTGCTGCAGGGCGGCGACGAACGCCAGGCGCACGCTCTCGCGCTGGTCGGCGAGGTCGGCGGGGTCGCCCGTCTCGGGCAGGACGCGGCCGTCGGGGGCGGGGGAGATCCAGGTGCTCTCCGGCAGGGTGCCGGGCAGTGGGCCGTCGGCGCTGCCGGGGGAGGCCAGGTCCATCGGGCGGGCCCGGCGCCCCGTGCCGCCCAGGATGTCCAGGCACGCGTTGGTGGCGATGCGGTACAGCCAGGAACGCAGGCTGGAGCGGCCCTCGAAGCGGTCGTACGCCCGCCAGGCCCGCACCATCGTCTCCTGGACGGCGTCCTCCGCCTCGAAGGCCGAGCCCAGCATCCGGTAGCAGTAGCCGGTCAGCTCCGCGCGGTAGCGCTCCAGCTCCTGCGCCACGTCCGGGGGTGCAGCGAGATCGCTCATGGTTCTCCTCCGCCTTCCGATGAGTTCCGGAGCGTCCACGGGTCTACTTCAGCACAGACCACTGACACAAACCCCGGAACGGAACGAGGCGGACCATGCCGACCCAGATCTTCGTCAACCTCCCCGTGCAGGACCTGCCCAGGTCGAAGGCCTTCTTCGGCGGCCTCGGCTTCTCCTTCGACCCCCGGTTCACCGACGACAACGCCGCGTGCATGGTGATCGGCGAGGGCATCTTCGCGATGCTGCTCGTCGAGCCCTTCTTCCGGCAGTTCACCAAGAAGGAGGTCGCGGACGCCACGAAGACCACCGAGTCCATCCTCTGCCTGGGCGTCGAGTCGCGGGAGCGCGTGGACGAGCTGGCCGACGCGGCCCTGGCCTCGGGCGGGTCGCCCTCGAACGAGCCCATGGACCAGGGGCCGATGTACGGCCGCAGCTTCCAGGACCCGGACGGCCACCTGTGGGAGGTCGTGCACATGGACCCGGCCGCCCTCCAGGACTGACGCGCCGCGCGCTCAGCCCGGGTGGACGTCCGGGATCTCCTGCTCCGCCCAGATCAGCTTGCCGTCCGCGGTGTAGCGGGTGCCCCACCGGCGGGTCAGCTGGGCGACGAGGAAGAGCCCGCGGCCGCCCTCGTCGGTGGTCCGGGCGTGCCGCAGCCGCGGCACGGTGTTGCTGCCGTCGTAGACCTCGCAGATGAAGACCGACTGCCGGATCAACCGCAGCCGGATCGGGCCCGAGGCGTGCCGGATGGCGTTGGTGACCAGCTCGCTGACGACCAGTTCGGTGGTCGTCCGCAGCTCCTCCAGCCCCCACTCGGCGAGTTGGCGCGCGGCCAGCGCCCGGGCCCGGCTGACGACCGCCGGGTCGACCGGCAGGTCCCAGGCGACGAACCGGTCCGTGGTGAGCGCGTGCGTACGGGCCACGAGCAGGGCGACGTCGTCGGCGGGCGGACCGGGCAGCAGACGCTCCAGCACGGCCGAGCACAGGTCCTGCAGCGGCAGTTCGGGGTGGGCCAGGGCGTGCGCGAGCCGCTCCAGGCCCACGTCGACGTCCTCGCCGAAGGTGTCGATCAGGCCGTCGGTGTAGAGGGCGATGATGCTGCCCTCGGCCAGTTCGAGCTCGGCGGACTCGAAGGGCATGGCGCCCAGGCCGAGCGGCGGGCCGGCGGGCAGTTCGGCGAAGGTGACCCGGCCGGAGGGGTCGACGACCGCGGGCGGCGGGTGCCCGGCACGGGCCATCGTCAGCCGCCGGGTCACCGGGTCGTAGACGGCGTAGAGGCAGGTGGCGCCGGTGACGGTGGTGGCCACCGACGCGTCGGCGCTCTCCTCCTCGGTGAGCCGCATGATGAGGTCGTCCAGGTGCGCCAGCAGTTCGTCGGGCGGCAGGTCCATGTCGGCGAGGGTGTGGACGGCCGTCCGCAGCCGTCCCATCGTCGCCGCCGCGGTGAGCCCGTGCCCGACGACGTCCCCGACCACCAGCGCGATCCGCGCCCCGGACAGCGGGATGACGTCGAACCAGTCGCCGCCCACGCCGTCCTGGATGTCGGTGGGCAGGTAGCGGGAGGCGACCTCCAGCGCCGTGCCGCCGGTCAGGGTCTGCGGCAGCAGGCTGCGCTGCAGGGTGAGCGCCGCCTCGTGCTCGCGGGTCCAGCGCCGGGCGTTGTCCACGCACACCGCGGCGCGGGCCACGAGCTCCTCGGCGAGCAGCAGGTCGTCCGGCTCGAAGGCGCCGGGCCTGCGGTGCCGGATGAAGGTCGCCACGCCGAGGACCGTGCCCCGGGCCCGCAGCGGCACCCACATCACCGACCGCATCCCGAACTCGCGGATCTTGGCCGCGCGGGCCGGGTCGTCGGTGAGCCACGACGCGCGGTCGATGGCGATGTCGGCCTCGATCTCGGGCCGGCCGGAGGTCATGCAGCGCACGTGCGGCGAAGTGTCGCCGGCGTTGATCCGCTCGCCGAGCGCGACGATCGACTCCGGGGTGCCCGGGTGCACCGAGCGCATCCCGGCGCGGCGCAGCGGCACGCGGGCCAGCCCGCCGCCGGCCGGCGGCTCGTCGCCGCGCAGCACCGGCTCCAGCAGGTCGACGGTGACGAAGTCGGCGAGCCGCGGTACCGACACGTCCGCCAGTTCCTGGGCGGTGCGGGTGACGTCCAGGGTGCTGCCGATGCAGGCCCCGGCCTCGTTGAGCAGCGCGAGCCGGCCCCGTGCGCGCCAGCGGTCGGTGACGTCCATGCCCATGTAGCAGACGCCCATCACCCGGCCCTCGGCGTCGTCCAGGCGGTAGAAGGAGGTGGAGAAGGACCGCTCCCGGTAGGGGGCGGCCAGCGTCCAGCCCTGGTACTCGTGGTCGATCACCGGCTCACCGGTCAGCAGCACCTCGCGCATGATGTTCTCCAGCGCCTCGGTGTCCAGACCGGGCAGGGAGTCGCTCATGCGCATCCCGATGCGGTGCTCGCGCGGCACGCCGGCCAAACGCTCCAGGGTGTCGTTGACCCACACGTACCGCAGGTCGGGGGTGAGCACGGCCATGCCGATCGGGGACCGGCTGAGGAAGCCCTCCAGGATGGCGCTGCTCACCGCCCACGACGGGGTCCTGGCCAGGTCGATCGCGGACACCAGCCAGCGTTCCCGCCCGTCGGGCGACGCCAGCGCGGACACCCGAAGGCCCAGCTCGATCCGGCGTCCGTCGCGGTGCCGGGCGGCCACCAGGCCGCCCCAGATGTCCTGGTCGTGCCACTGGGCGGCGACCTCCGCGGCCCTGGCGGCCTGGCCGGACGAGGCGAGCAGCAGCGTGGCGGGGCGGTGCAGCGCCTCCGCGGCCGGGTAGCCCAGCAGGTGCTCCGCGGCGGCCGTCCAGCCGACGATCGTCCCCTCGCCGTCGATCAGCGCCGACGCGGCGTAGGCAAGGTCGAACGGCGCCTTCGCCGGCGCCGCCGCGCTTCCCTCCGGCATGACCATCAGGGGCGTCCCATTTCCGCTGATCCGTGTCTTTCATGCTAGGACGTCCCGTCCGCGGGGGCTCCTCGCGCTGACCGGCTTCGGACGGGCTCCGGGCGGGCCCCGGCCCGGTCCGGCACCGCTCAGGGCAGTGGCCCCGGGGGAAGGGGCGGAGGGGTGGGGCGCAGCGCGTGCAGGCCGCCGTCCACGGGGAGCGCGGTGCCGGTGACCGCCGCGGCCGAGGGTCCGGCGAGGTAGGCGACGGCGTCGGCGACCTGCTGGGCGGTGACCAGGCGCCCGCTGGGCTGGCGGGCCTGGAGCGCGGCCCGCTCGGCCGCCGGATCGGGGGCGGCGGCGATCAGCCGCTCCACCCAGGGCGTGTCGACGGTGCCGGGGGTGACGCAGTTGACCCGGACGCCCTCGGGCAGGTGGTCGGCGGCCATGGCCAGGGTGAGCGCGAGGACGGCGCCCTCGCTCGCCGCGTACAGCGCCTGGCGCGGGAGCCCGGCCGTGGCCGTGACCGAGGAGATGTTGACGATCGACGCGTAGCGGGAGCGGCGCAGGTACGGCAGCGCCGCCCGGCTCGCCCGGACCACGCCGAGGAGGTTGACCTCCAGAACCCGGCGCCACTCGCCGTCCGGGTTCTCCTCCACGGTTCCGACGGCCCCGGTGCCCGCGTTGTTGACCAGGATGTCCAGCCCGCCCAGGTCCTCCACGGCACGGCCGACCGCCCACCGCACGGAGGCGTCGTCGGCCATGTCGGCGGCGAGCGCGTGCAGGTGTGCCGGTGCCCGGCCGGGGGCCTGGTCCAGCACGGCGACCCGTGCGCCGCGCGCCGCCAGGGTCTCCGCCGTGGCGAGCCCGATCCCGGTGGCGCCGCCGGTGACGATCGCGGCGAGCCCCCGCAGTTCCCCGGCGGTCATCGGCCGGCCCCGGTCTCCGCGCGCGTGACATTGCTCCCCGAACGGGCTGGGCGCAAGTACCCATCACTCTTAAGAGTGAAGCCAATTTTCGCGCCCCTCCGGGGTCCCGCGGCGCGGGCGCATCGCGCGCGGCCGGACGGCGCACGCCGGGGCTTTCCCGCCGTGCCGCCTGGGGGCCCGCCGTACCGCCCGGGCGCATGCCGTGGAGCCGGTCGCTCCGGTTCGGCCCCGCTGCCCTCCGCGGCGCCCGCGCGTACCGCCCGAAAGCGCCCGCGGCCCGGCCCGGTGCGCATCCCGCGGGGGGCGCGTGACGTGGGGAAGCGGCGTTCCGGGGTCCTCGCTGGGGGGTTCGGCCCGGCGTGTTCCTGCTCGCCCATGAGGGCCTCCCGGGGCGCGGGGACCGGCGTCGCCGTCGATCGAGCCATCCGTGGTCAAACAGTTTATATCGGTCATTGCTCATGATCGAATCGTGGACGCACAGATGGTGAGGGAGCGCCCGGGAGGGGTTTGCGCCGACGCTGAAGAACCGATAACCATACGTCAAACGGCATGTGCCAAAGGCATCGTGAGGCGGCATCAGCCAGGGAATGGAAGCGGCTATGCTACTTGCGGCTCAGCGTGTTGTAGCAATTACGCCAGGTCAGGCGGATATGCCGACCGAGTGCCGATTGCCCAGGTCGCTGAGGCCGGACTCCGCCTGCTCGTGTCGTGTTCGTTCCATGACTAGCGATCACCTGAGGATGCTGATGGTTCGTGCTGGATCGTCCCCCGGAGACCGCCGGCCTACCGCCACGTCCGCGTGGTTATTGCCGGTCGGCATAGTCGCGGCGGTGACCGCCGTCGCCGTATGGACCGTCCCGTCGGCCGCCCGGGAGGCGGTGCTGTGGTGCGGGGTGACCGCCACGGTGGCCGTGGCCGTCCTCGGCGCCGAGACCGCCCGCCGGGGCACTGCCGTACGGGCGCTGCGCGAGCAGCTCGTACGGCGCGAGGAAGAACTGCAGTTCCGGCTCTCCCGCCAGGAGGCGGAGACCGAACGGCTGGCACGGGAGCAGCTGCCGAACGCGGTGGCGCGGTTGCAGCGCGGCGAGTTCGTCGCCGACGTGCTCAAGGACATCGAAGAGGACGCCGAGGGCGTCACCCCCGGATTCCAGCGGGCCCATCAGCGGATGCTGCGCTCGGTGCTGGAAGCCGTGTCCGCGGAGGAGGACGTCCGCGAGTCCTCGCAGCGTGCCTTCGTCAACATCGCCCGGCGCGTGCAGGCCATCGTCCACCAGCAGGCCAGTGACCTGCGGGAGATGGAGGACCGGCACGGCCGCACCCCCGACGTCTTCGGGGACCTGCTCAAGCTCGACCACGGCACCGCCCTCATCGGCCGGCTCGCGGACAGCATCGCCGTCCTCGGCGGCGCCCGCCCCGGACGCCAGTGGCGCCGGGCCGTCCCCCTGTTCAGCGTGCTCCGCGGCGCCATGTCGCGCATCACCGACTACACCCGCGTGGAACTGCACTCCGTGACGGAGGTGGCCGTCGTCGGACCCGCGGTCGAGCCGCTGATCCACGCGGTCGCCGAGCTGCTGGACAACGCCACCCGCTACTCCCCGCCGCACACGAGGGTCCACCTCACCGCCGTCGAGGTGCAGTCCGGCATCGCCATCGAGATCGAGGACGGCGGCGTCGGCCTCAGCGAGGAGTCCCGGACCCGCGCCGAGCGCGCCCTGGCGGAGGCCCAGGCCGGCTTCGACCTGGGTGACCTGGGCGAGACCCCCCGCCTCGGCCTCGCCGTCGTCGGGCGCCTCGCGGCGACGTGGAACTTCCAGGTGTCCCTGCGCTCCTCCGCCTACGGCGGGGTGCGCGCCGTGGTGATCGTCCCGCAGGACGTCATCACCACGGTGGCGAACGCCACCGGTCTGGCGCACGGCATCGGCTCCGTCTCGGGCCCCCGGCCCGTGGTGCCGGACCAGCGCGCGTCCGACTCCGGGACGGCACCCGTGCCCGCCCCCGTGCCCGCCCCGGCCCCCGCCACGGGTCCCCGGCCCTCCCCGCCCGCCGCCCACGCCTGGGCGGAGGACGACGTGCCGGTCGTGCACGAGAGGACCGCGAACGGACTTCCCCAGCGGCGGCGTCGCGCTGCGGCCCCGAGTCCCGCCCCCGGTGCGCGGATGGGCACCGTGCCCGCCGACGGCTCGGTCACTGCCGCGTCGGACCCGAAGCCGGGCAAGGAGCCCGTGCAACCGGGCATGTGGCTGGCGGCCTTCACCAGCGCCGTGTCCGGTGAGAGCACTGCCACCTCCTCTGACAGCAACAGTGACGAAACGTTAGATAAGGGTGAGTAGCCGTGATTCAGCAGCGGGCCAACATGGACTGGATGCTCAAGGACCTGGCGACGGGCGTCCCCGAGACCCGGCACGTCGTGGTGCTGTCCTCGGACGGCCTGCGCATGGCCCAGTACGGCGGCGACACGGACGCGGCCGACCGCCTGGCCGCGGCCTGCGCGGGCCTGCAGAGCCTGGCGGCGGCCATCGCCGGTGAGTTCCCGCACGGCGACGGGCGGATGCGGCTGGTCGTCATCGAGGTGGACGGCGGCTTCTTCTACCTCATGGCGGCGGGCGCGGGTGCGTACCTCGCGGTCCTCGCCGACGAGGGCGTCGACGCCGGGCTCATGGGCAATCGGATGCGGGACCTGGTCGCACGGATCGGCGCGCATCTGACCAGTCCTCCGCGCCGGGACGGGCAGGCCGTATGAGCGACGGTCCTGCGGAGGAGTGGGACAACGGAAACCCCGAGCGGCTCTACGTGGTGACGGGAGGGCGCAGCGGATCCTCGGAAGAGACCGCCATCGACCTGGTCACCCTGGTACGGGCCCGCTCGGGGCCGCCCCCGGGCATGGCGCCCGAACAGGCCGCGATCCTGCGGCTGTGCACCTCTCCCCTGTCCGTCGCCGAGATCTCCGCGTACCTGAACCTCCCGGTCAGCGTGGTGACCGTACTTCTCGCGGATCTGCTGGCCGACAAGCGGGTGGAGGCACGACCGCCGATCGCGCCCGCACTTCTTCCCGACGCTGCACTGATTGAGGCGGTGATGCATGGACTTGAAAGGCTCTGACGCGCTCGGCGTCAGGGGGCCGCGGAGTGAGGACGCTCTGCCGGAATCGGCAGCCGCCGCGGTCAAGATAGTGATCGTGGGGGGCTTCGGGGTCGGCAAGACGACCCTGGTCGGATCGGTCAGTGAGATCCGGCCGCTGTCCACCGAGGAGACGATGACCCAGGCCGGTGTGGGCGTGGACGACATCGTGGGGGTGGAACGCAAGACGGCCACCACGGTGGCCATGGACTTCGGCCGCATCAGCATCAACGACGAACTGGTCCTCTACCTCTTCGGGACACCGGGCCAGCAGCGCTTCTGGTTCCTGTGGAACGGGCTCTTCGAGGGCGCGCTGGGCGCGGTGGTGCTGGTCGACACGCGGCGCCTCGAGGTCAGTTTCGACGTGATAGGGCGGCTGGAGGAGCGCGGAACACCGTTCGTCGTGGCCGTCAACTCCTTCCCGGAGTCGCCCAGTTACCCGCTCGACGAGCTGCGGTCCGCCCTGGACCTGCCGGATCATGTTCCCCTGGTGGAGTGCGACGCCCGGTCCCGCAGCTCCGTCCGTGACGTGCTGATGACGCTCATGCGCCATCTCCACTCCCTCGCCGCCGCATCGGCCCTGTGATCCTTCCCCGCCCGTGATCAGGAGCGTCCCGTGACCACCCCACCCCCCGAATGCCCCGCCCACGGCCTCGGCCCGGGCGGCCTGCGCAGGCTCTACGGCCCCGAGGCCGCCGCAGACCCCATGGCCCTGTACGAGAAGCTGCGCGCCGAGCACGGAACGGTGGCCCCCGTGCTCGTGCACGGTGACCTGAACGCCTGGATCGTCCTGGGACACCACGAGAACCTCGAGGCCATGCGGAACCCCTCGCGGTTCTCCCGGGACTCCCGCATCTGGCGGCACTTCCGCGAGGGCAACGTCGCCATGGACTCGCCGCTGCTGCCGATGGTCGCCTGGCAGCCGCTGTGCGTCTTCGCCGACGGCGCCGAGCACGAGCGGCTGCGCGGAGCGGTCACCACCAGCATGGGCCGCCTCAACCGACGGGGTATCCGCCAGCACATCATCCGCTTCTCCAACCAGTTGGTCGACGAGTTCTGCCAGTCCGGGGAGGTCGAACTGGTCACCCAGTTCGCCGAGCAGCTTCCGGTGCTCGTCATGACCCAGCTGCTGGGCATGCCCGAGGAGTACGGGCCGAAGCTGGTGGAGGCCGGCCGCGACCTGATGCGCGGCACCGAGACGGCGGTGGCCAGCAACGAGTACGTGCTGTCCGCCTGCAAGCAGCTCGTGCAGCGCAAGCGGGCCGACCCCGGCGGCGACCTGACCTCCTGGCTGCTGCGCCATGAGGCGAACCTCACCGACGACGAGGTCGCCGAACACCTGCGGCTGATCCTGATCGCGGCCAACGAGCCCACCGTCAACTTCATCGTCGGCGCGCTCAAGATGGTGCTGACCGACCCCCGTTTCCGGGCCCACCTCTCGGGCGGTCACATGACCCTCCCCGATGCCCTGGAGCAGGTGCTGTGGGACGAGCCGTCGATCGCCGTGGTGCCCGGCCGCTGGGCCACGGGGGCCACCGAGCTGGGTGGTCAGCAGATCGAGGAGGGGGACATGGTGATGTTCGGCATCGCCGCGGGCAACGTCGACCCGCGCGTGCGGCCGGACCTCTCCACCCCCGTGCACGGCAACCGTTCGCACCTGGCCTTCAGCAGCGGCCCGCACGAGTGTCCCGGCAAGGACATCGCCCGGGCCATCGTCGACACCGCCATCGACACGCTGCTGATGCGGCTGCCGGACCTGCGGGTTGCCGTGCCGGAGGAGGAACTGACCTCGCAGGCCGCGTGGATCTCCCGGCACCTGGTGGCCCTGCCCGCGGAGTTCAGCCCGGCCAAGCCGCTCGGTGACCAGGGGCTGGCAGCGGCCGAACCGGCGCCCCGGGAGGTCCGCGTCCCGCAGACGCCCCCGAGGGGGCAGGTGTCCGAGGCCGCTCCGTCGACGACGGCCGAACTGCCCCCGGCGCAGCCGGAACCGGCCTTCGCGCCCCGGCCGGCGGCAGCCGTTCCCCTGCAGCGCCGTTCCTGGTGGCGGGCGCTCGTTTCGCGCCTGGGCGTACGACGGCGGTAGCCGTTGGCACGTGGTGTCTCACTGTGTGACCGGTTCAAGACGGGCGCACGGGCGAATGCGCCCGTGCGCCCGTTCGTGCGCCCTCCATGCCGTAGGGCCATCGTGGCTGGTTCGGCCAAGGTCGAGCATCGGGCGCACACACCTCGCCCATGAACACAACCGGAATGTGCGTCAACTGTCCTTCCCGTGACGCGTTTTGGTCTCTTGACTGCTCCGCCATATGCCGGAGTAATTGTCATTTGAATGATCCACTTGTGTTCGATTTCCGCCACGCGTGCGGTGCGTCACAGGTGGAACGGTTGTGACAGCTGAGAGGTGGACGTCAGTGGAGCCCGGGTCCGTCGTTCCACTGGGCCGCCCTCCCGCGGGCCGCTCCGCGCGCTCCGGGCGCGCGGCCCGCGCCTGTTCCTGTCGGTCTACGTTTGGCGCGTTCATGGCAAGGTTGTGCGGAAGGTAGCAGGCGCTGGCCCGCCCTCCCCCAAGCTCGAAGGAGCATGTCCGTGACCACTGTGCCCGCCCTTCAACTGGCGCCCTTCTACTGCCCGATCGCACCGGCCGCCCACCCCCTGGCCGACGACCTGGACCGGGCCACCATCGAGTGGGTCCGCCGCTTCGGCCTGTACGAGGACGAGTCCCAGCGGCTGCGCCTGGAGCACGTCGGAGCCGGCCGCCTCGCCGCGCTCACCTCGCCGTACGGGACCGAGGAGGGGGCGCAGATATCGGCGGACTCCCTGATGTGGCTGTTCGCCTTCGACGACGCCCACTGCGACGAAGGCCGCCTGGGCCGGCGCCCCGGCGAGCTGAGTCGTGTGCTGACCAGGCTGCTGCGCATACTCGAGGCTCCCGAGACACCGTTGTCCCCGAACGGCACGTACTTCTGCTTCGAGGCGGCCTTCCGGGACCTGCGGCTGCGCGTGGGCCGGGTCGCCACCGCCGCGCAGATCGGCCGTTGGACGGACGCGATGCGCATGTACTTCCTGTGCCAGGTGTGGGAGGCGGCCAACCGGGTCGACGGTGCGGCACCCGGCCTGGACGACTACGCACTGCTGCGCATCCACAACGGCGCGATGAAGGTCAGTGTCATGCTGCTCGACGTCGCGGACGGGTACGAGGTGCCCCCGGCCGAGCTGGAGCGGCCGGACGTCCGTGCCCTCACCGAGGCGACCTGTCTGCTGGTCGGCTGGGACAATGACATCCTGTCCTACCGCAAGGAGCACCTGCGCGACGGTGACGACCAGAACCTGCTCGACGTCCTCGCGCACGCCGCGGGCAAGCCCGTCCCCGGCATGGTCTCCGAGGCGATGTTCCTGCGTGACCAGATCATGGTCCTGTTCACGACGCTGAGCGCGCAGGTGCACCGCACGGCATCATCCGAGCTGCAGCGGTACGTGACCTCGCTCGGGCACTGGATCCGGGCGAACCTCGAGTGGGGCACGACCTGCGAGCGCTACCTCAACCCCGAGGATCCCGCCTACCTGCCGACGACCTGGGCGCCGGCGCCGATGCCCGGCAGCGATGCCCCGGTGGACCTCCCGGCGATCTCCTGGTGGTGGAGGCAACTGGAGGACTGACGGACGGCCCCCGCGGGACCGTCCGCACCCTCGGCGCCCTCGTGCCGTCCGTCAGCGGGACGCCATGAGGGCGCCGCCGTTCCCGGGCACGAAGGCGTCGTCGGCGGGGGAGGAGGCCGGGCCGTCGGCGCCGGGGCCGTCGGCGGAGCGGGGGCCGGGGGTCGTGCCGGCCGGGGGCTCCCCGTCGGCCGGGTGCTTGTCGCAGGAACAAGTGGGCTTCAACATGTCGATCTCTCCCAGCGTGTGAGCCCGGGATCATCGCTCGAGACGCGATGATCCACGGTCGTTTCTTACCAGACCGGGACATTCGCCACCGTGGCGTTGAGGATTCCCGCGTCACGGGTGGCTCAACCGGCTACCGTGCCTCGTTCTCCGGCCGGCCCGGACCGCAACTCCGCTGAACGCCGAGGCAACTTGATCCGTACGGGAGCGCGGCGGGCACCGGCGCCTCCTAGGATCACGCCATGGAACTGACGTTCGTGGACGTGAAGTCTGGTGAACCGGCCATGACCGCTGAAGTCGGGCCGCTGATCAGGGCGTTGCGGCCGGCTCTGACCGCCGACGGGTTCGCGGCCTTCGCCGCCGAGGCGCATGACCAGGGGGTGGTCTTCACGGCGGCCCTGGACGAGCGGGAGCGTTACCTGGGGGTGGCCACGCACCGGGTGCTGACCACGAGCAGGGGGCGGTTGCTGCTGGTCGACGACCTGGTCACGGCGCTGGACGCGCGTGGCGCGGGGGTGGGCACGCGGTTGCTGGCGGAGGTGGAGGCCAGGGCCCGGGCGGCGGGCTGCGAGCGGCTGGAGCTGGACGCGGGCGTGGCCAACCACGGGGCGCACCGCTTCTTCCACGCCCGCCGTATGGCGATCACGGCGCTGCACCTCGCGCGCGAACTCACCTGACGGGCGCGGCGCGGGACGGCGGGGCCGTTCAGAGGTCCCCGGTGAAGGCCACCAGCTGCGGGGTGCCCCACGGTTCGGGGACCGCGGTCCGGGTGGCGTGGTCGAGGAGCCACTTCTTCAGCACCTCGAAGCCGGCGTCCCCGTAGGTGTCCTTGTAGAGCGCGGCGATGCCGGTGACGTGGGGGGCCGCCATCGACGTGCCGCTCATGATCGCGTAGAGCCCGCCGGGGAAGGCGGAGGCGATGTCGACACCGGGCGCGTTCAGGTTGACGCAGCTGCCGAAGTTGCTGAACGCCGCCCGGTGGTCGGCCCGGTCGGTCGCGGCGACGGTGAAGGACTCCGTGGCGCTCGCCGGGGAGATGACGCAGGAGCTGACGTCGTCGTTGCCGGCCGCGACGACCGGGAAGACCCCGGCCCGGGCCAGCGCGTCCAGGGTCTCGTTCATCGTCGGGGAGTAGAGGCCGCCCAGCGAGATGTTGGCCACGGCGGGCTTCACCGCGTGCCGGGCGACCCAGTTGATCCCGGCGATGATGCCGGAGTTGGGGCCGCGCGCCTCGCAGTCCAGCACGCGTACGGAGACCAGCGAGACCGCCCGGGCGACCCCGGTGTGCTCGCCGCCGACCGTGCCGGCGACGTGCGTGCCGTGGCCCGCGCAGTCCGCGGCGTTCCGGCCGTCGTCCATCTCGTCGATGCCGGGCTTGGCGCGGCCGCCGAACTCCGGGTGGGTGAAGTCGATCCCGCTGTCGATGATGTACGCGGTGACCTTGGCGCCGGTCGCGCGGACGGTGAAGCCGTGCGTGGCCGGGGCGCGGTTGCTCACGCGCTCCAGGCCCCAGAACCGTCCGGTGCCGTCGGCCGGGGGCGGGCTGCCCGGCATCCGGCGGCTGGTCGACACCGGGATCCGGTCCTCCGCGGGCAGGGTGACCGTGGTGTCCTGCTCGACGCCGCGCACCGAGGGCAGGGCCCGTACGCGGGCCAGTTGCCTCCCGGTGAGCGGGGCGGCGAAGCCCCGCATCACGCTGTCGTACACGTGGGCCGGGGTGATCCCGGCCGCGCTCGCCACGGCGGAGGGGTCGCTGTCCGGGGCCAGGGTGACGATGTAGCGGCCCGGGATGGAGTTCGGCGCCCCGACGCCGAGCAGGGGCGCCAGGGCGACGGAGGAGCGCGCCTGTGCGGGCACCGGCGCGGGGAGGGCGGCCAGCGCGGGGACGGCGGTCATCAGCAGCGCGGCGAACGTCCGGCGCAGGGACACACGCATGTGTCGATCTCCTCGGGACTCGGCGGACAGCTCGGCCGACGGGCCGTCAGCCGGCCCTCTCCCCCACCCTGTCAGCCAGGATCGGACGCGGGCGCGCCCTGCTACGCCATCCGGGCCGGGGCGCGACGAGCAGCCCCAGGCCGATCCACACGTAGGCGCTGCCGCCCACGAGGGTGCCCAGGCCGCCGGTGCCGGGGTCGCCCCGCCAGAGCCACACGACGCTGCTGCAGAGCAGGACGTAGCTGCCGACCGCCGCGACCGTCGGGCCCCGGGTCCGTACCCGCAGCGCCTCGCCGGCCAGCGCCGCCAACGCCGGGACCAGCCACACCAGGTGGTGCACCCAGGTCACCGGGCTGACCAGGCAGGCCGTCACCCCCGTGAGGGCGACGCCCGTCGTGACGCCGGTCCGGCGCACCTTGTACGCCCACACCGCCAGCACCGCGACCACGGCCACCGCCCACACCCACGTGGGTGCGTCGAGCCGGGCGAAGGTGCCGCGCAGCGACTGGTTCGAGGCGTACGACAGCGAGCCGACGCGGTCGGTGTCCCACATCGCCCGGGTCCAGAAGTCGCGGGACGCGCCGGGCGCGGCCAGCGCCGCCAACAGGGTCGCCCCGGTCGCGGTGGCGGCCGCGGTGAGGCCGGCGCGGCGGTGCCCGGCGAGCAGCAGCCATCCGACGAACAGCGCGGGCGTCAGCTTCACGGCGGCGGCGAGGCCGATCGCGCACCCGGCCCAGCGGCTGCCGCGGCGCAGCAGTTCGGTGTCGGCGAGCACCAGGGCGAGCAGGACCAGGTTGACCTGCCCGAAGGTGAAGGTGTCGTGGACCGGCTCCAGGAGCGCCATCAGGCACACGGCCAGCACCATCGCGTACCAGGGGGTCCAGCCCTCGCGGCGCACGATCGGCCACACCGTCCACCACAGGACGGCCGCCGCGGCGCAGATGTTGATCGCGGCCGCGCAGACGACGGCCGCGGGCCAGCTCACCAGGGCCAGCGGCAGCATGCACAGCGCGGCGAACGGCGGGTAGGTGAAGCCGTACGTCGTCCCGGGACTGAGGTAGTCGTAGACGCCGACGCCGTCGTGCGTCCAGGCGTTGACGGTGCCCCAGTACACGCCGAGGTCGAACCAGTGCCGGTGCAGCGGCACGGTGGCCAGGAAGAGCGCGGTCGCGACCACGGCGGCGACCGCCGTCACGATCCGCCTCATGAGGCGAGCGCGGGACGTACGAGCCGGACCAGCCGCAGCGCGGCGAGCGGGAGCAGCGCGAGTGCCGCACCCGTGGCCGCCAGGGCGATCTGACGGGGCGTCGCGGCGAACCCGCTGGGCAGCACCACGAGCGCCAGCACCGCGCTGGCGAGCGCGGCGATCCGCCGCACCCGGCCGTCGGGTGCGGCCACGGCGAGCGGCACGAGCCCCCACAGCAGGTACCAGGGGCGGATCGCCGGGCCCAGCAGCGCCACCGCGAGCAGGCTGATCCCCAGGGCGTACACCGGCCCGAGCCGTTCGCGGTACAGCCACACGGCGGCGATGACGAGCGCGGCCGCGGCCATGCCGAGCAGCCGCCAGACGTCCGGGGTGCCGGCGAACCGCCCCAGGACGTTGACCAGGGACCAGTTGGAGGCGGAGGCGGGCGTGGTCAGCGCGCCGATCCAGCCGTAGCCGACGCCGGTGACGGCGGTGACCGCCACGGTGGCCGCGCCGGCGACCGCCGCCGTGGCCGCTCCGGCGCGCGCCAGGCGCCGGCGGCCCTCCAGGTGTTCGGCCCACAGGCTGGCCACGACCAGCAGTCCGAGCGCCGCGGGCGCCTTGACCAGGGCGGCCAGGGTGACCAGCGCGGCGGCCACGACCGGGCGCCGGGCGAGTGCCGCGCCCAGGCCCGCGCCGAGCAGGCCGAGCATCACGGCGTCGTTGTGCGCCCCCGCCACCAGGTGCAGCAGCACCAGCGGGTTGAGCGCCCCCAGCCACACGGCCGCGGCCGGGTCCGCGCCGCAGCGCCGGGCGAGCCGCGGCAGCAGCGTGGCCAGCAGGGCCACCCCCAGCAAGGCCAGCGCCCGCATCCCGGCGACCCCGGCGTGCGCCCCGAAGCGCGCCAGCGCCAGGAACGCCGGCCCGTACGGCGCGGGGCTGTTCCGCCAGATCGCCGGCACCTCGGCCGCCGCCGTACCTCCCAGCACGCCCGGCCCGTGCGTGTAGGCGTCGATGCCCGCGTTCACCATCGTGCCCTGCGCCAGGTAGCTGTAGACGTCCCTGCTGAACAGCGGCGGGGCCAGCAGCAGCGGTGCCGCCCACACGGCGCACGTCGTCAGCAGCGCGCGTATCGACGGGGGCCGGGGCCCGCGGACCAGCCGGCCGAGCTGCCACCACGCCGCGACGAGCAGCCCGAGGCCGAAGTACGCCACCAGCAGTCCGGCCGCCGCCTGCCCCTGCGGCAGCGCGATCCCGTCCCGTACCGGCAGCGCCCCCGCGGCCATGCCGCCGATCGCCAGCGCGGCGGTACCGGCCAGTCCGAGAGCCATCGTGCGAGTCACGCCCGCACGTTCCCATCACCGGATGTCCGCCGGACGACCGGCGGGCGACCGGCGGATGACCGGCCCGGACGCGCGGCGCCCGCTTCGCTACGGTGAGGGCATGTTCACACCCGGGGAACGCGACCGCGTACGGGCCCGGTTGCTCGGTCTCGCCGCGGACGACCCGGACGTCACCGGGGCCGCGCTCACCGGTTCGCTCGCGGTCCCGGGCGGCGGCGACCGGTGGTCCGACGTCGACCTGGTGCTCGGGGTGCGGGGCGAGGTGGGCGCGGCGCTGGCCCGCTGGACGGCGTGGCTGTACGGGCCCGGGTTCGGGGCGCTGCACCACTGGGACCTGCCGGCGGGCGCGACCGTCTACCGGGTGTTCCTGCTGCCGGGGGCGCTGGAGGCGGACCTGGCGTTCACGCCGGAGGAGGAGTTCGGACCCCGGGGGCCGCAGTGGCGGACGGTGTTCGGCTCCGCGGGCCGGGCGCCGGAGGCGGCGCCGGCCGACCCGGGGACGCCGACGGGACTCGGCTGGCACCACGTCCTGCACGCCGCGGCGAGCATCGAGCGGGGCCGGCTGTGGCAGGCCGAGCACTGGATCGCAGCGGTGCGCACCCAGGTCATCGCCCTCGCCTGTCTGCGCCTTGGGCACCCCGCGGCCTACGCCAAGGGCGCCCACCTGCTGCCGGACGAGGTCACGGGGCCGCTGCACGCCACGCTGGTGCGCTCGGCGGAGCCGGCGGAACTGCGCCGCGCGCTCGCCGCGGCCGCGTCCGCCCTGGGGCGTGAAGTGGCCCGCACCGACCCGGTGCTGGCGGAGCGCCTGTGGCCGGTCCTGGTGGAGCGGGGCGGCGCGGCCTGCTGATCCCGGCGGCGGTGCAGCGATGATCTCCGCGGCGCGGCCGGGTCGTTCGAAGAGGAAGCCGTACCCGGCGCGGTGCAGGTGCCGAGGTCGCGCCGTTCCCGGTCGGTGAGGCCGATGTCGTCGGCGGTCCCGCCGACGACGACCGCGCGGACGCCGACGGCGCGCAGCCGGGCGAGCCGGCAGGCTGCGGACGACGACGCCGCAGCCCGTGTCGGCGGCGAGCCGTTCCATGAGGCGGGCGCGGTTCCTGATCGGCAGGTCGCGCCCGTGGTCGGGCAGGGCGATGGCTACCGGGCCGAATCCGGCGACTGCAGGTGCGGGCTCGGCCATGACGGCCGTGGTCGGGCAGGGCGATGGCTACCGGGCCGAATCCGGCGACTGCAGGTGCGGGCTCGGCCATGACGGCCGTGGTCGGGCAGGGCGATGGCTACCGGGCCGAATCCGGCGACCGCAGGCGCGGGCTCGGCCATGACGTCGGCGTGGAACCCGGTCGTGCGGACGTCCCGGTCCGCACGCCCACCGTCGGCGTTCTCGGCTCCGTACCCCGGCCCGGTCCGTCGGGGCGGGCGGGCACCGTGCTCCGTGCGCGGCGTGCCGGTGCGATCCTGAACCGCGTGCGAGATGCGATGACGGTGGTCGAGGCGGCGTTCGCCGGTGTCCTGGGGGCGCCGGAGGGGGACGTCGAGACGGCGCTGGACGCCGGGGCGTCGGCGATGGCGGCGGCGGAGGCCGGGTGGGACGAGGTCGGCCGGGCGGTGGCGACCGCGGTGGGCGGGCTGCTGCGGGGCTGCCGGGCGCGCGGCTGGGAGGACGCCGACCTGCTGCGGATGGTGCGCCGCGAACTGCGCCCGGAGCACGTGCGGCTCGCCGGGCGTCTGACCGCCGACGGGGGCGGTGACCCGGCGGGCCTCCTGACGGCGTACGGGGCGGCCGAGCGGCTGGACCGCTTCACGGTGGCGACGGCCGTGCTGGAGCTCGTCCGCCTGCTGGGGCGGCTGCCCGGGATCACGCCGCCGGCACCGCCCGCGCCCGCTGCGGGCGGTGCGGGGCATCCGATGCTGCGGCGGATCAGGGCGCTGCTGGCGAAGGCGGAGTCCACGGCCTTCCCCGAGGAGGCGGAGGCGCTGAGCGCGAAGGCCCAGCACCTGATGGCACGGCACAGCGTGGACGAGGCGCTGGTCGCGGGCAAGGCGCCGGGCGGCGGCGGTCCCGGCGCGCGGCGGATCGGCGTGGAACGTCCGTACGAGGCGCCGAAGGCGCTGCTGCTGGACGCGGTCGCGGCGGCGAACCGCTGCCGTGCCGTGTGGTCGGCGGAGTTCGGCTTCTCGACCGTCGTGGGCTGGGAGGCCGACCTGGAGGCCGTGGAGGTGCTGTACACCTCGCTGCTGGTGCAGGCCGAGGCGGCCATGCGCGGCGGCGGCGCCCCGGGGCCGGCCACGCGTCGCCCGGGACGCAGGGGCGTCAGGGGCGGCGCCAGGGGCGGGGACCTGTCGCGGGACTTCCGCGAGTCCTTCCTCATCGCCTATGCGGGCCGGATCGGCGAGCGCCTGGCCGCCGCCGCCCGTGACGCGACGGAGGAAGCCGCGGAGGCGGGCGGGTCCACGGAGGTGCTCCCCGTGCTGGCGGCGCGCGAGGTCGCCGTCGGCCGCGCCGCGGACGCGATGTTCCCCGAGACCCGCACGCAGCGGCTCAGGGGCCGTGACCGCGAGGGCTGGGAACGCGGTACCGCCGCCGCCGACCGTGCCGCCTTCCACGGCCCGGCCGGCGCCGGACCGGGACGGGAGCGCGGCCGGGGCCCGGGTCCGTCCCCGGGTTCCCGGGGGTGAGGGAACGGCCTGCGCCCCGGTGCGCCCGCCCGCTCCGGCGACCGGACCTCCGGCACGGCCTGCGCCACGTCCCGGCCGCGTACGCCTAGAACAGCCACCGGGTCTGGCTGTAGGTGGTGCCGCGGGCGTACGCGAAGGCCGTGGTGGGTTCCACCTCGTACACCAGGGCCTCGTGGCCTTCGCCGACGAGGACCTGGTCGCCCACGTCGAAGTGCCATCCGGAGCCGTACTTGGTCTCGTACGCCGCGGCGATCCGGTGCAGCTGGTTCTCGCTGCGCACGCGGGCCGCCTTGCCCTCGAGCACCACGTCCAGGCCCTCGCCGAGCGCGTTGTTGCCGGTGGTGAGGACGACCCGGCCGTTGCGGGCGAGGTTCTTGGCCTTGCGCTCGTCGGCGCCGGTGCAGAAGTGCAGGGCGTCGTCCAGCCAGACCCCGATGAGCGGGGTGACGTGGGGGCGGCCGTCGGGACGGACGGTGGTCAGCCAGTAGATCTCGGCTCCGGCCAGGTGCCCGCGGGCGTCGTGCCAGGTGGTGGGGGCCGCGCCGGCGCTGCTGAAGCGGGCGTCGAGCCGGGGCTCGGGTTCCTTCTCTTCTGTCATGGGTTCACTGATACTCCATCAGCCCGCGCGCAGCGCGTACGCGCTGTCCACGGCTTCCGCCAGGTCGCGTACCGCCGGGTCCTCGGTGGTCGCCGCCAGGGCGTGCGCGCGGTCGCCGAGCCGGGCGAGGCCGGGGGCGCCGGGCAGCTGCTCGTCGCCGGTGTCGTAGGTGCGCAGCGCGTCGGCGAAGTAGGCGGCCACCGCGTCCACCCGGAGCCGCGGCGAGGTGCCGGAGTCCCACAGCCGGCCGGCCAGCCGGTCCGCCTCGACGGCGCCCGACGCCTCGTGCGGGGTGCGGTCGTGCGGGTCGAGCCAGCGCACGGTCGCGGTGGCGACGTGGCCGCGGGCGCCCGCCTTCAGGCGTACGGCGTAGAGCGCGGTGACGGTGTGGCCGGGGCCGACCTCGCCGCCGTCGACGCGGTCGTCGCGGAAGTCCTCGTCGGCGACGGCGCGGTCCTCGAAGCCGATCAGGCGGTAGCGCTCGACGGTGTTCGGGTCGAAGGAGACCTGGGCCTTGGCGTCGCGGGCGCGCAGGCCGATGTTGACGGGCAGCTGGTCCACGAACAGGGCGCGGGCCTCGGCCGGGGTGGAGACGTACGAGGTGTGGCCGTCGCCCTTGTCGACCAGCCGCTCCATCAGTTCGTCGCCGTACTCGCTGCCGACGCCGACCCCGAACAGGGCGACGCCGTGCTGTGAGCGGGCCCGGTCGATCCGTTCCAGGAGGGCGTCGGGGTCGGTCTGCCCGGTGTTGGCGAGGGCGTCGGAGAGCAGGACGACCCGGTTGGTGGCCCCGCGCCGGGCGCTCTCCAGGGCCACGTCGTAGCCGGTGCGCAGGCCCGCCTCCAGGTTGGTGGAGTCCTCCGGCGCGAGGCGGTCGACGACGGACAGGGCGCGCTGCCGGGCGCCTCCGGCGCCGAGCCGGGTCGTCGGCAGGGCGACCCGCGCGCGGTCGCTGAAGGTCACGACGGCGAGGGAGTCGTCGTCCCGCAGCTCGCCGACCGCGGCGCGGAGCGCCTTCTGGACGAGGTCCAGCCGGCCCGGATCGCCCATGGAGCCGGAGACGTCCACGACGAAGGTGAGCACGGCCGGCGGCCGGTTCCCCTCGTCGGCGGGGCGGGTGGCGAGGCCGACCCGCAGGAGGGACCAGCCCTCCTCGTCGCCGATGCGGGCGCCGTCGACGGTGACGGAGAAGCCGTCGCCCTCGGGGGCGGGGTAGTCCTGGCGGAAGCTGTTGACGAACTCCTCGTGGCGCACGTCCGCGGGGGAGGGCAGCGAGCCCTCGTCGAGCCGCCGCTTGGCGTAGCCGTACGAGGCGGTGTCGACGTCCAGCGCGAAGGTCGACAGCTGTGACGCGTCGGGCGCCCGCTCCAGGCCCCGGTCCTCCTCCGTGCCCTGCCCGTTCCACTCGGAGCCGCCGTCCTTGGGGGCGCCGTCCGCGCCCCGTACCGGTCCGGGCCGCCGCGTGTCACCGGCGTGGCCCCGGTCGGTGTTCGCGCCGCAACCCGTCAGGACCGCTCCGGCCGCCACCGCCGCCAGCACCGCCGCCGTGATCCGCCGCATCACCGTCACCTGCTTCCCCCGGGGGCGCCCCCTGCGCCTTCTGCGACTGTGACGCAGGAGGGGGCGGGCGGGTGGCATCGGGGCCGTTGCGGATGGATCTCAGTCGGGCAACGCCGCTTCGCCCGGGGCCGCTTGGCGGGCGCGGCCGGCGGGTGGGGAGTTGGCCCGCGGGGTGGGGCGGGCGTCAGGCGGGCCGGGTGTGGCGGGCGCGTGCGACGTACAGCGCCGCCCCGGTGGCGAGGACGGCCGCGCCCGCGGCGACGGAGGTCCAGGGGAGGGCGAAGGCCAGGGCGAGGCAGCCGATCAGGCCGAGGGCGGGGACGGCGCGCCGGGCGCCGGGGCCCAGGGTCCAGGCGGAGACGTTGGCGACGGCGTAGTAGGCGAGGACGCCGAAGGAGGAGAAGCCGATCGCCCCGCGCAGGTCGGCGGTGGCGGCGAGCACGGCGACGACCGCGCCGACGGCGAGTTCGGCGTGGTGCGGCACCCCGGACCGGGGGTGCACCGCGGCCAGGGTCCGCGGCAGGTGCCCGTCGCGGGCCATGGCCAGGGTGGTGCGGGAGACCCCGAGGATCAGCGCGAGCAGGGATCCGGTGGCGGCGACCGCCGCGCCCACCCGCATCAGCGGCGCGAGGCCGCCCGCGGCGTCGGCCAGGGGCGCCGCGGAACGGGCGAGCCCCTGCGGGCCCAGCACCGCGAGGAGGGCGACGGCGACGGCGGCGTAGACGGCCAGGGTGATGCCGAGGGCGAGCGGGATGGCCCGGGGGATGGTGCGCGCGGGGTCCTTGACCTCCTCGCCGAGCGTGGCGATCCTGGCGTACCCGGCGAAGGCGAAGAACAGCAGACCGGCCGCCTGCAGCACCCCGCCCGCGGTCGCGTCGGCCCCGATGTCCAGCCGGGCGGCGTCCGCGTCGCCGCCGGTGGACGCGGCGACCACGAAGGCCGCGAGCACCGCGAGGACGACCGCGACGATGCCCCGGGTCAGCCAGGCCGCCTTCTGCACCCCCGCGTAGTTGACGGCGGTGAGCGCCACGACCGCGGCGACGCCGACCGCCCGTTGCTGCTCCGGCCAGGCGTACGCGCCGATCGTCAGCGCCATCGCCCCGCAGGAGGCGGTCTTGCCCACGACGAAGGACCAGCCCGCCAGGTAGCCCCAGAACGGCCCGAGCCGCTCGCGCCCGTAGACGTAGGTCCCGCCCGAGGCGGGATGGAGCGCGGCGAGCCGGGCCGAGGACATGGCGTTGCAGTAGGCGACGACGGCGGCCGCCGCGAGCCCGAGCAGCAGCCCGGACCCTGCCGCGCGGGCGGCCGGGGCGAAGGCCGCGAAGACCCCGGCGCCGATCATCGAGCCGAGCCCGACGACGGTGGCGTCGAAGACGCCGAGCCGTCGTCGCAGTATCGCGTTCTCACCGGTCACGGCGGCAAAGCTATACCGTCCCACTGCTAGACACGGCGTCAACAAGCTGCCATCGTGGCCGCCGGGAACGGCGAACCGACGACCGACCGACGACGCGGTGACGCGAAGGCGAAGACGAAGGGCGGCGGACATGGCGCAGCGCTGGGTCACGGCCTCCGACGGGGTGCGGCTGGCGGTGTACGAGCAGGGGGACCCGGCCGGGACCACGGTGCTGTGCGTGCACGGCTTCCCCGACGACCACGGTGTGTGGGACGGCGTCGCAGGGCGCCTCGCCGCCCGCGGCTTCCACGTCGTGACGTACGACGTGCGCGGCTCGGGCGCCTCGGACGTCCCACGCCGCACCCGCGCCTACCGGTTGCCGCAGCTCGCCGCCGACACCACCGCCGTCGCCGACGCGGTCAGCCCGCGGGCCCCGGTCCACCTGCTGACCCACGACTGGGGGTCGGTGCAGAGCTGGCACACCGTCAGCACCCCGGAGCTCGCCCACCGCTACGCCTCGATCACCTCGATCTCCGGCCCCGACCTGGACCACACCGGCCGCTGGTACCGCGCCCAGCTGCGCCGGCCGACGCCCGCCCGCCTGCTGAAGCTCGCCAAGCAGTCGCTGGCCTCGCAGTACGTCGGCTTCTTCCACCTGACGGGGGTCGCCGAACTCGCCTGCCGCAGCGGCCTCCTGGACGGAGTCGTCACGGCCCTGCGCCGCCTGGAGACCGGCGGGGGCCCCTCCGGCTACGGCCCCGGGCTCGCCGCCCGCAACCGTGCCGGGCTCAAGCTCTACCGCGCCAACGTGCTGCCCCGCATGTTCCGCCCCCGGGTCCGGCACGCCGCGCTCCCCGCGGTCGTGCTGGCCCCGTCCAAGGACGTGTTTGTCCTGCCGCCCTGGCAGACAGAGATCACCGACTGGGCGCCCGGGGCCGAGGTCCACCACGTGGACGGCGGCCACTGGCTGCCGTCCCACCGTCCGGACCTCGTCGCCGAGCACGCCGCCCGCCTGGTCGAACGTGCGGAGAAGGAGAGGACCGCGGCATGACCGCCGAGCCCGAGCACCTCGTCCTCAAGCCCCGCGACGTGCACTGGGACTGGGACGGCCTGCCCGTCCGCTACCTGGACGACGACGCGTTCCTCACCCACTTCGCCAACGTCCTCAACATCCTGCTCCCCGAGGGCGAGGACTGGTTCCTCACCGTCTTCCAGCAGACCGTGCCGATGATCGGGGACGACCGGCTGCGCGAGGACGTCATCGGCTTCATCGGCCAGGAGGCCATGCACTCCCGGGCCCACCAGTCGCTGCTGGGCCACTTCAACGACGCGGGTCTGGACACCGAGGGGTTCGTCGCCCAACTGCGCTGGTTCTTCCAGGAGATGCTCGGCGACCGCGGTCTGACCGGCAGGGCCGCGCACGGCTGGCTCGTCGAGCGGGTCGCGATCATCGCCGCCATCGAGCACGTGACGTCCTTCCTCGGCGACTGGATCCTGAACGCGCACGCGCTGGACGCCCTCGACAAGCACGAGAAGGCCGGGGCCGTCCTCGACCTCTACCGCTGGCACGGGGCGGAGGAGGTCGAGCACCGCGCCGTCGCGTACGACCTGTTCACCCATCTCGACGGCCGCTACCGGCACCGGGTGCGGGCGCACCTGGTCGCCTTCCCCGTGCTGCTCTACTGGTGGGTGCGCGGGCTGCGCTGCCTCATGGCCGAGGACCCGGTGGGCGCCGGGAAGCCGCGCTGGCGCGACTGGTACCGCGGTGCCCGGCGGGGGCTGCTGCCGCCGCCGCGCGCGGTCGTCCGGCTCTTCTTCTCCTACCTGCGGCCCGGCTACCACCCGTCGCAGTACGGGTCCACCACGCAGGCCGTCGCCTACCTCGCGTCCTCGCCCGCCGCGCGCGCGGCGCTCCAGTAGGGGGTCCCCGCACGTGTCCCTGCCCGACCGGAGCACCCTTCCCCCGCCTCCGGCATGGGCGACCCCGCCGCCCCGCCGGGCCGGCGGCTCCCGCCCGGAGCCGCTGCTGGCGCTGCTCGCCCGGATCACCCCGCTGCTGGTGCGCGGCAGCGGGCGGCGGCCGGTGCGCGAACCGGCCGCCGTGGACCGCTCGCTGGCCCTGCGCGTCGCCGAGGTCACCGCGGCGGCCGAGGGCGTCGTGGGGCTGCGGCTGGTGCGGGCGGACGGCGGCACCGCCGCGCTGCCCGCCTGGCACCCCGGTGCCCACCTCGACCTCGACCTGCCGTCCGGGCGGCGCCGCCAGTACAGCCTGTGCGGCGACCCGGCCGAACGGGACGCCTACCGGGTGGCGGTGCGGCTCGTCCCGGACGGGGAGGGCGGGTCCCGCGAGATGCACGCCCTCGCCCCGGGCGCGGTCCTGCGCACCCTCGGCCCGCGCAACGCCTTCCCCCTGGCCCTGACCGGCTCCGGGTCGCTGCTCTTCCTCGCGGGCGGCATCGGGATCACGCCGATCCTGCCGATGGTGCGCGCCGCGGCCGCCGCCGGGGCGGACTGGCGCCTGGTGTACGCGGGGCGCAGTCGGGCGACGCTGCCGTTCCTGGCGGAGCTGGCCGAGTTCGCGGGGCACGAGCCGTGGCGGGTGCGGGTCCGCACCGACGAGGAGGCCGGTGGTCCCCCGACGGGGGCGGAACTGCTGGCGGGCGCGGACGCGGGTACGGCGGTCTACTTCTGCGGTCCGCCCGCGCTGATCCCGGCGTTGCGCCCGGCCCCGGTGCTGCACGTGGAGCGCTTCTCGCCGCCGCCGATCACGGACGGCACCGCCTTCGAGATGCAGCTCGGCCGGGACGGGGAGGTGCTCCCCGTCCCGGCCGACCGCACCGCGCTCTCCGTCCTGACGGGGGCGCGGCCCGCGACGTCGTACTCCTGCCGCCAGGGCTTCTGCGGCACGTGCCGGGTCCGGGTCCTGGCGGGCGCGGACGCGGTCCGCCACGGCGGCAGTGCGACCGCCCGCCGTACGGACGACGCGATGCTCGTCTGCGTCTCGCGGGGAGCCGCCGGCTCCCGTCTCGTCCTGGACGTCTGAACCCGGCCCGGGGCCTACACGGACAGCGGGTCGAGCGGCATCGGGACGGGGTGGCCCTCCATCATCGCGCCCAGCCCGCGCACCGCGCAGACGTCGGGCCGGTCCGCGATCGTGACCGGCATCCCGGTGGCCTGACGGAGCATCATGTCCAGGCCGGGCAGCAGCGCGCTGCCGCCCGCGAGCATGATGCCGCGGTCGGTGAGGTCGGCGACCAGGTCCGGCGGGCACCGCCTGAGCGTCTGGCCGATCCCGTCGACCAGCGTCGCCATGGGCATCCGGATCGCCTGCCGCACCGCCTCGGTGTCGACGCGGACCGTACGGGCGATGCCGCTGGCGACGTCGCGCCCCTGGACCTCGGCGCTGGGCGCGGTGGGGCCGGGCGCCGAGAGGATCTCGTGCAGGGGCCGTACCGACTGGCTGGGCAGCACCAGTTCGTGGGTGTTGCGCAGGTGCTGGACGACGGCGTGGTCGATCGCCTCGCCGCCCACCGCGATGGTCTCCGCCGCGACGATCGCGCCCATCGACATGACCGCGATCTGCGTGGTGCTCGCCCCGGCCAGCATGATCATCGTCGCCTCGGGCTGCTCGACCGGCAGTCCGCATCCGATGGCGGCCGCGATGACGGAGTCGACGAGTTCGACCCGCCGCGAACCGAGGCCGTACATCGTCTCGACGGCGGCCCGCTGGGCCAGCGGTCCGCTGCCGTTGGGGGTGCAGACGGCCGCCCGGAGCATCGGCTTGCGCCGCCAGGCCTTGCGGAGCTGACCGCCCAGCAGGTGACGGAGCATGCGCTGGGCCATCTCGATGTCGACGACCATGCCGGCCTGGATGGGGCGGACCACGCGGATGTGCTCGGGCGTGCGCCCTGTCATCTTCTCGGCGAGCGAGCCGACCGCGATGAGGGCACCGCTGTGCGCGTTGACGGCGGCCACGCTGGGCTCGTCCACGACGAGTCCCTGGTGCTTGAGGTAGACACGGGTGCGCGACGCCCCGAGGTCGACGGCAACGGAGCAACGACGCAGATGCGCCAGACTGACGGTCACGGCAGATCCTCCCCGAGGGGCCGGTTCCCGGGCCCGCCCCTGCGGCGGCCCGTCTGATCATCGTGCGGGCGCAAGTCGAGATGTGCCTGTTGTGGTACTCCGAGCGGTTGATCCGCCTATCGCATGATCCGTGCCGCGAGGACCGCGATGTCGTCGTCGGCCGGCTCCACGACCAGCAGGGACAGCACCCGGTCGACGAGTCCGCCCAGATCACCGTCGGAGTGCAGGCGCAACCCGGCGAGGCGGTCGAGCGAGGCGTCGATGTCCTCCCCGCGCCGCTCCACCAGACCGTCCGTGTACAGCAGCAGGACGTCACCGGCCCGGCAGGGGGCCGCGACGGGCTCGTAGCCTCCGTGGCCGGTGCCCAGCGGCGGCCCGACCGGCACGTCGACGATGTCGACCGTGCCGTCCGGCCGGATGACGGCGGGCGGCAGGTGACCGGCGCTGGAGAAGGTGCACGTGTTGCGCACCGGGTCGACGAGGGCCAGCAGGCAGCTCGCCGGACGGCCCGACTCGGTCTCCGAGATGAGGGTGTCCAGCCGGCGCAGGATGCGGTGCGGCGGCAGGTCGGCCGCCGCCACGAAGCGCAGCATCGAGCGGTACTGGCTCATGTCGACCGAGGCCTCCACCCCGTGCCCCATGACGTCGCCCATGGCCAGCAGGGTGCGCCCGTAGGACAGCCGTACGGCGTCGTACCAGTCGCCGCCCACCAGCGCGGTGCTGCCGGCCGGCTGGTAGCGGAACGCGGCCTCCACCGAGGGGTGCGGGGAGCCCGGCTCCGACATCAGGGCACGCTGCAACTCCAGGGCGATGCCGTGCTCGTGGGTGTAGCGGCGGGCGTTGTCGAGGTAGATCGCGGCCCGCCGGACGATGTCCTGGACGGTCTCGGTGTCCCGCTCGGTGAACCCCGGGGACTCGCCGCAGCGGACCAGGGTCACCGTGCCGATGGGTTCGCCGCGCGCCGCGAGCGGCACGACGAGCGCCGAGTGGATGCCCACCGAGCGGAAGGCGGCCATCCGCTCGCGGGCCGACCCGCCGTGGCCCAGGGCGTCGTCCTCGAAGAGGCTCTGCACCACCGGGCTGCCCGACTGCAGGCAGCGCGGGATGGTCGTGCCCGACGGGTACTCCACGTACTCCCCGGGCTCGCCGAAGATCTTGACCTGCTCGCGCAGGTTCGGCAGCGCGGCCATCGCCGCCCGGCGCAGCCGCAGCACACCGCGGTTGTAGGGGGTGGAGCGCTCGGTGGGGAAGACCTCGACGGTGGCGATGTCGGCGAGCAGCGGCACGAGGAACCCGGCGAGCTCGGCGCAGGTCTCGTCCATCTCCAGGGTGGTGCCGATGAAGGTGGCGGCGCGGTCCAGGATCGCCAGCCGCTCCCGGGCCCGTTCCAGCTCCTGCTGGTGCTGGCGCGACGCGCTGACCTCCAGCATGATCCCGACGAGGCCGAGCACCGTGCCGTCCGCCGCGTCCAGCCGGTGGTACGCGCCCTGCCAGTAGCGCCGGCCCGTCCCGGACTCGGCGTGCGTGCGGCCGCTGGAGGGCACCTCGCGCGACTTGCCGTCGGACAGGACCTGGCGCAGCGCCTCCTCGCCCGCGTCGTCCAGGTCCGGCAGCACCTCGGTGATCCGGCGACCGAGGTGCTGCTCGGCGGGCAGGCCGTTCATCCGGGCGAGGGCGGGGTTGACGTAGACGTAGCGCAGTTGCGGGTCGTAGATGCCCACGCCCGCGGGGGTGCCGTCCAGCACCTGCCGCAGGACCCCGTCGTCCGGCGGTGACCAGCCGCCGGGCTCACCGTCACCGCTCACCCGGTCACCCTCCTGTCCGCCGAGTGCGCCCGTTCCCATGATCGGGCGGTCCCCCGCCGGGCGCACGCCCGGATGCGGTCACCCCGCCGGGTGGCCGCCGGGCGGCGGGGCGTGTCGTCCGGGCCCCGCGGTGACCGGCCCGAAAGGATCGGGCGATGCGATGGAGGACGGCGGCCGTGGCCCTCTGCCTGCTGCTGACCGCCTCGCCGGCGGTGGCCGGCGAGCACCCCGGGCCGCGCCCGGGCCCCCCGGCCCGGGTGGAGCGGCTGTACGCGCAGGCGGCCCGTGCGGTGCAGGAGTACGAGGACGCGGAGCGGGCGGTCCGCCGCAAGCGGGCCGACCTGCGCCTGCTGCACCGGGCCGCGGCGGTGGAACGGCGGCGGCTGGACGTGCTGCGGGACCGGATCGGGGCGATGGCGCGCAGCGAGTACCGCAACGGGGGGCTGGGACCCTCGGCGCGGCTGCTGCTGTCCGGGCGGCCCGACCGGCTGCTGGAGGGCGCGACGCTGGCCCGGCAGGGCGACCACGCGCAGGCGGCGCTGCTGGCCGAGCGGATGCTGGCCGAGCGCCGGCTGGCGGCGGACACCGAGGCCGTCCACCGGACGCTGGCGGTGCTGGCCCGCGAGGCCCGTCGCAAGGACGCGCTCCGCCGGCGCATCGAGGCGCGGCTGCTGCGCGCGCGGGCCGGGCTGTCCGCCCGGGACCTGGCGCTCATGGCCCACGAGGGACTCTCGGCGGACTGCCCGCGCGACCTCCCCCGGACCCCGCCCCGGTCGTCCGCCGCCGCCCACCGGGCGGGCGCCCCGCACTGGGTGCGGCCGGTGGCGCACTACACGCTCACCGCCGGCTACGACGCCTCCGGGGCGCACTGGGCGCACCGCCACACCGGCCAGGACTTCGCGGTGCCGCCGGGCACCCCGGTCCGCGCGGTGGGCGACGGCACGGTGGTGGTGGCCGCGTGCGGTGACGGCTTCGGCAACCAGGTCGTGGTCCGGCACGACGACGGCTACTGCACGCACTACGCCCATCTGTCCGTGCTGGAGGTCGTCCCCGGGCAGCGGGTCCGCGCCGGCGAGCGGATCGGCCTGTCCGGCAACTCCGGCAACTCCACTGGTCCGCACCTGCACTTCGAGGTCCGTGTCACGCCGCAGATGGGTTCGTCGGTCGCCCCGCTGCCCTGGCTGGCCCGGCACGGCGTGCGGATCGGCGGCTGACGGCCGCCGACCGGCACGGGAGCCCCACCCCCACAACTTCCCCACAGGTTCGCTATTGTTCGGCCTCCGGCGCTGACCGTTTCGGCGCCGCTTTCTGACCTGTGGGGGGTCCTGCATGCGCATTCCGCGCGCACATCGGGCTGCCGTCCTCCGAAGTGCATCCGTTCTCCTTCTCACCACCGGCCTCGCGGCAGGACCGCTGACCGCCTGGCCCGCCTTCGCCGACGACGTGACGGTCAGCGGTCTGACCACCGGCGACGACGGCACCCTGGCCGTGGGCCTGGCCGACGGCCAGGCGCTGTGGGTCAAGGTGAGCGTCCGGGCCTCCGCGGCGCCGGACGCGGCGGTCCTCGCCTCGACGGAAGAGGTGTCGTACTCCTGGGAGCGCGGCTGGACCACCGATGACCCGATCCGCCTGCCGGAGGGCACCGTCTACGGCGACTATCCGGTGGACGTCGACTACCGCCTGCCCGGCGGCACCGTCCAGCACTGGAGCGGCGCCGGGCACGGTGCGGCCGGTAACTTCGGCTACCGGCTGCACACCGGGGTGGCCGGAGCCCGCTTCGACCGCGAGTACACCGACTACGACCACCGCGAAGCGACGCTCGGCGGCACGGTCACCACCTTCGACCCCGCGACGGGCACGACCGGCCCGGCCCGGGCCGGCACCCAGGTGAAGATCGCCTGGGACTCCTACGGCGACGGCGACTGGACCGCCGCGTCGCAGACGGTCGTCACCGACGGGTCCGGCGCCTTCGCGCTGACCGTCACCCCCGGTGGCACGTTCCAGAACGGCACCGCCACGGTCGTCGCCGCCGGGGCGGACACCGACCCGGCCGCCGCCGAGGACCTGCCGGACCTGGACGTCTCCAGGACGCGGTACCGCGTCACCGCTCAGGCCGACAAGGAGCGGGTCTACGCGGGCAAGACCTTCAAGGTCGGCGGGACCGTGCAGCGCTTCACGCCCAACGGCTGGGTGCCCTTCGAGGGCGCGCCGGTCGTGACCACCATGCGTGAGCCCGACACCTGGCACCACACGGTCACCGGCATCATGGGCGAGGGCGTCAGCGGCGCCGGCGGGTCGTTCTCCTACGACGCCACGGCCGCGTACTCCACCAGCCACTTCACCTACGTGCGGCCCTCCGAGTACCTGACGGACGCCGATCCCTACCGGGACGACGTCACCGTGCCGAGGACGGGCCAACTCACCAACGTCAGCGTCAGCCTGGACGCCTACCGGTGGCTCACCGTCAAGGGACGGCTCAAGCCGGACTGGACCTGCGCGGACCAGACGGTCTCGCTGCAGTACTCGAAGAACGGCCGGGACGGCTGGAAGAACCTCGCCTCCGCGAAGGCGGAGGGCGGGACCGCGGGGTACTGCCCGTTCACCATCGAGGCCCGCGGCCTTCCCACCGGGTACTACCGGGCGGCGCACGCCGAGAGCTACACCCTGCTCCCCGTCAGTTCGGCGGCCGTGAAGCGCAGTCGCGTCGAGACACGCGTCACGTCGTTCGACATGACGCCCAACCGGCCCTACCGGAACGCTCCGCTGACCGCCAAGGGCAGGTTGCAGTACAAGTCGGGCAGCACCTGGAAGAACTACAAGGGCGGGAAGATCGTCGTCGTCTTCCGGCCCAAGGGCGAGAGCACCTGGTACTGGACGGTGAAGGGCACGACCGACTCCTCGGGCCGGTTCAGCCTGAAGAGCAAGGCGTACGGCGACGGTACGTGGGGTGTCTACCTCGCGGCCGACTCGAAGCACTTCTCCAGCGAGTCGAAGACGGAGTACGTCGATGTCCGTTAAGCGCGGTGCCCTCGTCCTGGCCGCCGCCACCGCGGTGGTCTCCACCCTGCTGACCGCCGCGCCCGCCCTGGCCGACGACGCGGGACCGGTCGGCATCGGTGCCGCCCGCACCTCGGGCAACCGGGGGATCTTCACCGTCAACGCGTGGACGGACGCCTCGGGCGCCGCCGTGACCTCGGTCTCCGCCCGGGTGCGGGACGGCGGCGCGGTGGTCGCCGAAGTGCCGGCCCTGACCAGGAGCGGTTCGACCTGGGCGGTGCCCGCCGACGCCGCGCTGAAGCTGGCCGAGGACGGCGGGACGATGCCCCGCCTCGGCAGCTACGCCATCGACGTGACCGCCACCGACGACCAGGGCCACACCACGACCCGCACCGGGGCGGGAACCCTGGACTTCACCCTGACGCCCGCCCTGGTCGACGCGGACGGCGTGGAGAGGCTGGAGTTCACCCGCCTGCCCACCTACGACCGGCCGAGTCTGGGGGTCACCGACCGCCTGGTCGGCATCGAGCCCGGCACCGGGGAGCGCGTACCGCTCGAGGGCCGTACGGTCGAGGTCACCCGGTCCTACGACGGTGGCAGGCCGCAGCAGGACACCGTCTTCACCGCGGTCACCGGTGCCGACGGCCGGTTTGTCACCGATGACCTCGACATGCTGAACTGGGCCGACTTCACGGCCCGGTTCACCGAAGACGGCGACGGGGTCCACGGGACGGCCACCGCGTCGGGCCGCCCGTCGGTCTCCCCCACGAAGGTGTCGGTGACGGCGACGGCGGACCGCACCCGCGTGCTCCCCGGCGAGAAGGTCACCGTCACCGGCACCGTGCGCGACGGCGAGGCTCCCGAGGACGCCGGACTCGGTGGCATCGCGCTGGCCGTCCGCATGGGCTACTACGGCCACGACACGACGGCGCTCACCGTCACGACCGACGCGACCGGGCACTTCACGGCGGTCCTGTCGCCACCGGCAGGTGTCGGCGTCGACGGCTGGTCCGTCGTTCCCGCGGACCTCTACCTGTCGACCACCCCGGCCTCGGGCACCCTCGTGGTGCCCGAGGAGTCCGTGCTCCGCAAGGTGAAGTCCTCGATCGCGGCCGACGGACGGGTCCAGGTCACCGGCTACCTGCAGCGTGCCTACAGCGACGAGTCCACCGACGGCGAGGCCGTGCGTCTGGAGTACTCGGCCGACGGCCTGACCGGCTGGAAGAGCCTGGCCACCGCGAAGACCGGCTACTACGGCGACTTCACGCTGTCCGCGTGGGGCTACGTCGACGGCCACTACCGGGTCCGCCACCTCGCCGGCGACAGGCTGGCGGAGAGCATGACCAAGCCGGTCCGGCTGACCCGCACCAACACCCGGATGTACTCGATCAAGGCGTCCGCGACGAAGGTGAAGAAGGGCGCCACCGTCACCTTCACCGGCACGTTGAAGGAGTACGTCTCCGGTTCCTGGCGGCCGTACAAGGGCCGGCACGTCGAGCTGTTCTTCCAGAAGAAGGGCTCGACGAAGTGGACGTACGTCGCGTCGGGCACCACGAGCTCGACGGGCAAGGCCACCGTGAAGGGCAAGCCGTCCTCCGACGGCAAGTGGCTGATCCAGTACTTCGGTGACTCCAAGCACTTCGACAGCGACGGCACCGCCGTGTACGTCGACGTGCGCTGACACGCGGCACCACCCGCACGAGGGCGGGGGCCGGCCGGGCGACCGGTCAGCCCCCGCCCTCGCCCTTGCCCGCCTCGGAGCGCAGGGACCGCAGCAGCCGGTGCGCCGCGCGGCGGTCCTCGTCGGAGGCGTCCGTGACGTCCAGGAAGATCTGGTCCAGTTCGGGGAACTCCCCGGCCAGGGTGCGCTTGATGCGGACCGCGGCCTCCTCCACGGTCTCGCTGTCGATGCCCTCGGTCAGGTCCACCCGGGCGGCCAGCAGCACCGAGTCGACCCCGAGGCGCATCGTCAGCAGCGCGGTGACCGTGTCGATCTCCGGCTGCAGGGTCAGCAGTTCGTGCGCCCGCTGCCGCAGCCGGGGGTCGGCGGCCTCGCCGATGAGGGTGTCCCGGCAGTCCTTGCCGAGCCGGTAGGCGACGTACATCAGCAGGGCGGCGATCGCCAGGGACGCGTACGCCTCCCAGGTGCGGTCGCCGGTGGTCCAGTGCAGCACCACGCCGGCGAGCGCCAGCAGCACGCCGAGCACCGCGGCGCTGTCCTCGCCGAGCACGGTGCGCAGGGTGGGGTCGTCGCCCTCGCGCAGTTCGGTGCGGAAGGGGCGGCCGTGCTCGCGGGCCCCGCCGCGCACCTGCAGCAGCGCCCTGAGCAGTGAGGATCCCTCGGCGAGCAGGGAGACGACCAGGACGGCCACGGCGATCAGGAAGGCCCGCGTGGTGTGCGGCTCGCGCTCGTGGAACGCGGACACGCCCTGGTAGAAGGAGAAGCAGCCGCCCATCACGAAGATCCCCACGGCGGCGAGCAGCGACCAGAACCAGCGCTCCTTTCCGTAGCCGAAGGGGTGCCGCGCGTCGGGCCTGCGCCGGCTGCGGCGCAGCGCGGCCAGCAGGAAGACCTCGTTGAGGGTGTCGGCCACCGAGTGCGCGGCCTCCGACAGCAGCGCAGGCGAGGTGGTGAGCAGCCCGCCGACCGCCTTAGCCACGGCGATCACCAGGTTCGCGGCGAGGGCGATGAAGACGGTGCCCTTGGTCTGTTCGTCCTTCCCCATGGGGAGCGTGTGCCCCGCCACGCGGCGCTCAGTGGTGGAAGGCGGTGGGTGCCTCGCCGGGCGGGTGGAGCGGGCGCTCCTGTTCGCGCAGTTGGGGGAGGTAGCGCTTGAGGTCGGCGAGGAAGAGGTCGGCGAGGTCCTCGGAGAAGCCGTTGCGGACCACGATGCGCAGCACCGCCAGGTCCTCGCGGTCGGCCGGATAGGTGTAGGCGGGCACCAGCCAGCCGCGCTCGCGCATCCGCCGGGAGACGTCGAAGACGTCGTAGGCGGTGACGTGGTCGGCGGTGGTGAAGGCGAAGACCGGCAACTGGTCGCCTCGGGTGATCAGCCGGAAGTCCCCGCACTCCTCGATCCGCGAGGCGAGGTAGACGGCCACGTCGCGGGCGGTCTGCTGGACGGTGCGGAAGCCGTCCCGGCCCAGGCGCAGGAAGGTGTAGTACTGGGCGACCACCTGCGCGCCCGGCCGGGAGAAGTTCAGGGCGAAGGTCGGCATGTCGCCGCCGAGGTAGTTGACCCGGAAGACCAGTTCCTCGGGGAGGGCGTCGGTGTCCCGCCACAGGGCCCAGCCGACGCCGGGGTAGACCAGCCCGTACTTGTGGCCGGAGGTGTTGATCGAGGCCACCCGGGGCAACCGGAAGTCCCAGACAAGGTCCTCGTCGAGGAAGGGCGCGATCATGCCCCCGGAGGCGCCGTCGACGTGGACGGGGACGTCCAGCCCGGTCCGCTCCTGGAAGGCGTCGAGCGCGGCGCAGATCTCGGCCACGGGCTCGTAGGAGCCGTCGAAGGTCGAGCCGAGGACGGCCACCACCCCGATGGTGTTCTCGTCGCACATCGCGACGGCGGCGTCCGCGTCCAGGTGCAGCCGGTCGCCCTCCATCGGCATCAGGCGCGGCTCGACCTCCCAGAAGTTGCAGAACTTCTCCCAGCAGACCTGCACGTTGGCGCCCATGACCAGGTTCGGGCGGCCGGCGCCCGGGTGGCGGTCGCCGCCGCGCCTGGTCAGGCGGCGTGCGAGGGACGCGCGGGCGCCGTCGCCGGTACGCCTCATCCAGCGGCGCTTGAGGGCCATCCCGGCGAGCATGCAGGCCTCGGAGGAGCCGGTGGTGGAGCAGCCGACGGCGCTCTCCGGATCGGGCGCGTGCCACAGGTCGGCGAGCATCGACACGCAGCGCCGCTCCAGTTCGGCGGTGCGTGGGTACTCGTCCTTGTCGATCATGTTCTTGTCGAGGCACTCGCCCATCAGCACCCCGGCCTCGGGCTCCATCCACGTCGTGACGAAGGTGGCGAGGTTGAGCCGGGCGTTGCCGTCGAGCATCAGCTCGTCGTGCACGAGCTGGTACGCCGTGGCCGGCACCATCGGGCCGTCCGGCAGCCGGTGCTTCGGTGGCGCCGAGCGCATCCCGGCGACCGGGTCGGCCCCGGCGTAGAAGGGGTTCACGGCGAGCTTCGGCAGGCCCTCGGCACCTCTGTGCAGCGACATACCGTCACGATACGTGTGAAAACGGTCACCGGCAGGTCGGTGGCGACCGGCGACCGGTCCCGGCCGGGGGGCCGCTCAGCCCGCCGAGGACATCGACAGCTTCGCCGCGAAGCCCAGGAAGAGCGCCGCGGCGCCCGAGGTCAGTCCCGCCGCCAGGCGCCTGCGACGGCGGAACTGGGCGGCCAGGTAGGTGCCGCCGAAGATCAGCAGCGTCAGGTAGCAGAAGCTGAAGACCTGCGCGATGGCGCCCAGCGCGAGGAAGGACAGCACGGGGTGGGCGTAGCCGGGGTCCACGAACTGCACGAAGAAGGAGATGAAGAACAGGATCGCCTTGGGGTTGAGCAGGCTGATCACCAGCGCCCGCCGGAACGGCCGCTCGGCTTCCGCCACCTCCTCGGCCGCGGTGGCCGGAGCCACCGGCTCGGTGCCCCGGGAGCGCCACATGCCCCAGGCGGCCCGCGCCATGCCGACGGCGATCCACGCCAGGTAGCCGGCGCCCGCGTACTTCACGATGCCGAACAGCACGGCGTTGGCCTGGAGCAGCCCGGCCACGCCCGCCGCCGACGCGGTCATCAGCACGGTGTCGCCGAGGAAGACGCCCAGTGCCGCGCGGTACGCCGTCCGGACGCCGCGGCGCGCCGCGACGGACAGGGTGTACAGCGAGTTCGGCCCCGGCAGCAGCACGATCAGTACGGTGCCCAGCACGTACGTCGACAGGTCGGTGATTCCCAGCATGCGCACCAATATGGCACTTGCACCTCACGTGGCGTGAGGCCGGAGGGTGTGGTCATGAACACGAGCACGGGCTACCCGGTCGGGCAGGTGGCGGGTTTCGCCGGCGTGACCGTCCGCACGCTGCACCACTACGACGAGATCGGACTGCTCTCGCCCAGCGCCCGCAGCCACGCGGGCCACCGGCGCTACAGCGACGCCGACCTCGACCGGCTGCAGCAGATCCTCTTCTACCGGGAGCTCGGCTTCCCCCTGGACCAGGTGGCGGTCCTCCTCGACGACCCTGCCGCGGACCCGCGGGAGCACCTGCGGCGCCAGCACGAGCTGCTGACCGCGCGGATCGGGAAGCTGACGGAGATGGCCGACGCCGTCCAACGAGCCATGGAGGCACGCACGATGGGCATCAACCTCACGCCCGAGGAGAAGTTCGAGGTCTTCGGGGACTACGACCCCGACCGGCACGCCGAGGAGACCCGGGAGCGCTGGGGCGACACCGAGGCGTACGAGCAGTCGCAGCGCCGCGCCGCCTCCTACACCAAGGAGGACTGGCTGCGGATCAAGGCCGAACAGGAGGACTGGGGCGCCCGGCTGGTCGCGCTGCGCGGGTCCGGCGCCCCGGCGGACGGCGAGGCGGCGATGGACCTGGCCGAGGAGCACCGGCAGTTCATCGTGGACCACTACTACGACTGCACGTACGAGATCCACACCGGTCTCGCCGAGATGTACCTGGTGGACCCGCGCTTCAACGCCTTCTACGAGGCGATCGCGCCGGGCACTGCGCAGTACGTCCACGACGCGATCATGGCCAACGCTAGGCGTGCCGCGGCGTGATCACCGCCGCGGTGCCATAGGCGCACACCTCGGTGCCGGCCTCCGCGGCCTCGCTGACGTCGAAGCGCATCATCAGCACCGCGTTGGCGCCGCGCGACTGCGCCTGTTCCACCAGCCGCTCCATCGCCTCGGTGCGGGTCTGGGCCAGGGTCCTGGTGAGTCCCTTCAGCTCGCCGCCGATCAGGGACTTCAGGCCCGCGCCGATCTGGCTGCCCAGGTGGCGGGAGCGCACGGTGAGGCCGAACACCTCACCGATCACCCGTTCCACCCGGTAGCCCGGCACGTCGTTCGTGGTGACCACCAGGACGGCGGACCGGGGCGACTGTCCGCCGCCGTACTCGTCGATACCCATACGGGCATCGTCGCCCCTGTGCGCCGTCCCGCGCAGTCTCAGTACTCCAGGTGCGGTGCCCGGTCCGGGGCCGGGCAGATCCGGTGGCCCGCGTGGTCGAAGACGTACAGGTGCGCGAGGTCGACCAGCAGCGGCACGTGCTGGCCGGCGCGGAGCCGCAGGTCGGGCCCGGTGCGCACGACCAGGTCGCCGCCCCCGCCGGCGGGCCGCTCGGTCTCCGGCCGCTGCCCCGGCGGGTCCAGTACGGCCGTCTGGCCCTGGCCGGAGACCCGAGCGGCGGCCTTCTGCACCAGCCGGCCCAGGCCTGCCGCGCCGCCCTGCCGGGACGCCGCCCGGGAGCGCTGCCGCCCGGTGCCCGGACGGGCGGACTCCAGTTCGGGCACGACGGCCGCGCGGGCGCCGGTGCCGAGGTGCACCAGCGATTCGTGGCCCTGGTACTCCACGTGCTCCACGACACCGCTCAGCACCACCTCGCCCGGCCGCGCGCTGCTCGGCCGGTCGATGCGCACGGCCTCCGAGCGCAGACCGACGATGACCGGCCGGCCCTGCTGGATGCGGAGCATCTGGTGGTCCCGGCTCAGCGGCTGGGGGAGGACGAGCCGCTGCCGTCCGAGGTCGATCCACATCCCGCCGTCCAGCGGTGCCACCACGGTCGCCTCCATGAGGTTGATCCGCGGGGTGCCGATGAAGGCGGCCACGAAGACGTTCTGCGGCAGGTGGTACGCCGCACGCGGGGTGCCCACCTGCTGCAGCACGCCGTTGCGCATGATCGCCACGCGGTCGCCCAGGGACATCGCCTCGGCCTGGTCGTGGGTGACGTACACGGTCGTCACGCCCATGCCGCGGGTCAGCCGGGCGATCTCGGCGCGCAGGTGCGAGCGGAGCTTGGCGTCCAGGTTGGACAGCGGCTCGTCCATCAGGAAGACGGACGGGCGCCGCGAGATGGCCCGGCCCATCGCGACCCGCTGCCGCTCGCCGCCGGACAGCTGGCCCGGGTAGCGGTCGAGGATGTCCTCGATGCCCAGGGTCCGCGCGGTCTCCGCGACCCGGGGCCCGGTGTCCTGCCCGGGCATCTCGAAGCGCAGCGGGAAGCCGATGTTCTCCCGGCTGGTCATGCTCGGGTAGAGGGCGAAGTTCTGGAAGACCATGGCCATCCTCCGGTCGCCCGGTGCCAGGTCGTTGGCGTACTCGCCGTCCAGCAGCAGCTCGCCGGAGGTGATGTCCTCCAGGCCGGCGATCATGCGCAGCACCGTGGACTTGCCGCAGCCCGAGGGGCCGAGCAGCACCAGGAACTCGCCGGGGGCGATGTCCAGGGAGAAGCGGTCCACGGCGCGCACGCCGCGGCCGTAGGTCTTCGAGACGTCGTGCAGGGAGATGGCGCGAGTCATGTGGGTTCCGCCGGATCATGATGATTCAGGAGTGACGGGCGACTTGCGGTGTTGCACGGTAAAACGCTTGGGAGGACCGTAGCCGAGCGTTCGCGGGCTGGGAACGGTTCGGTCGCGACCACGTTGATACTTTTGGCGCGTGACGACTCTCGCCCTGGGCCCGCAATGGCTCGACCCCGATTACCTCATCTCGTCAGCGGGCCTGATCGGCCTGCTGGCGATCGTCTTCGCCGAGTCGGGTCTGCTCATCGGCTTCTTCCTGCCAGGTGACTCCCTGCTCTTCACCGGCGGCCTGCTGGTCGCGGGCGGCAAGCTCGACTACCCGATCTGGCTGGTCTGCGTGCTGGTCGTGCTCGCCGCGGTCGCCGGCGACCAGGTGGGCTACCTCTTCGGCCGCAAGGTCGGGCCCTCGCTCTTCCGGCGCCCTGACTCCAGGCTCTTCAAGCAGGAGAACGTCGAGAAGGCCCACGAGTTCTTCGAACGGCACGGCGCCAAGTCGATCGTGCTCGCCCGCTTCGTGCCGATCGTGCGCACCTTCACCCCGATCATCGCCGGCGTCAGCCGCATGAACTACCGCGTCTTCGTGACGTACAACATCGTCGGCGGCCTGCTGTGGGGCGCCGGCGTGACCCTGCTCGGCTACTGGCTGGGCCAGATCGCGTTCGTCCACGAGCACATCGAGCTGATCCTGGTCGGCATCGTGCTGCTCTCGGTCGTCCCGATCGCGATCGAGTTCCTGCGCGCCCGCGCGGCCTCCCGCAAGGCCGGCCCCGGGCCGCTGCCCGGCGCACCCGAGTACGCGGACGAGGACGAGGCCGGCCAGCCCCCGCTCCAGCGGGGCTCCGGCGGGCGGCACCGCGCGAACCGTCGTTAGCGGACGGAGGGAGTGGGCAGTCGTCCCGCTGTGCCAGAGGGGAGGGTGACCGCACCCTCCCCTCTGGCGCACCCCGGCACCGTCCAGTGATCACGCGTCGAAAGGAGGATCCCGTGGCGCACCCCAAGGAGCCCGACGAGCCCGAGCAGCCGGTCGGCGGCTCGGAGTTCACCCCGCCGCTGGGCGTGGAACTGCCCAGGCCCGAACCGCAGGGTTCCGCCTTCGCCCGCCCCGGGACGCGGACCTCATCGCAGCTGTCCCACCCGGCCTTCACGCCCCCCGAGGGCATCCCGGTCGTCAGCCTCTCCAAGGAGACCCCCTGGCCCGACCGGATGCGCACGATGCTGCGCATGCCCGTCGGCGAGCGCCCCGCTCCCGAGCAGCCCGCCCGGCGACCGGAGGCGGAGGGCGGCCCACCGGTCCCGCGCGTGCTCGACCTCACGCTGCGCATCGGTGAGCTGCTGCTCGCCGGCGGCGAGGGCGCGGAGGACGTCGAGGCCGCGATGCTCGGCGTCGCCCACGCCTACGGGCTCGGACGGGTCGAGCCGACCGTGACGTTCACCCTGCTGGGCATCTCGTACCAGCCCTCGCTCGTGGACGCGCCGGTCACCGCCAACCGCACGGTGCGCCGCCGGGCCACCGACTACACCCGTCTCGCGGCCGTCTTCCGGCTGATCAACGACGTCACCGCGGCCGACCTCAGCCTGGAGGACGCCTACCGGCGGCTCGCCGAGATCCGCCGCAACCGGCACCCGTACCCGGGCTGGCTGCTGACCGGGGCGGCCGGGCTCCTCGCCGGCGCGGCGAGCATGCTGGTCGGCGGCGGTGGTCCGGCGGTGTTCGCGATCGCCGCGCTCGGCGCGATGCTGGGCGACCGGCTGGCCTGGCTGTGCGCGGGCCGCGGGCTGCCGGAGTTCTACCAGTTCGTCGCCGCGGCGATGCCCGCCGCCGTGATGGGGGTGCTGGTCGCCCGGTTCGGCCAGCACCTGCCCGGTACGAGCACCCTGCAGGCCTCGGCGGTCATCACCGGTGGGCTCTTCGCGCTGATCCCGGGAAGGGCCCTGGTCGCCGCCGTCCAGGACGGCCTGACCGGCTTCTACATCACCGCCTCCGCGCGCCTGCTGGAGGTGATGTACCTCTTCACCGGCATCGTCGTCGGCGTGACGCTGATCCTCTACGCCGGGGTCAGCCTGGGTGCCGGACTCGACCCGGACCAGGTCTTCCGGGCCTACGAGAACCCGCCGGTGCAACTGGTCGCCGCGATGGTGCTGAGCCTGGCCTTCGCCGTGCTGCTGCAGTGCGAGCGCGGCGTGCTGGTGGTCGCCGCGCTCAACGGCGGTGTCGCCTGGACGGTCTACGCGGCGCTGCACCAGGAGAAGATCGGCATCGGCATGTCGCCGGTCGCGGCCACCGCCGTCGCCGCCGGCCTGGTGGGTCTCTTCGGCCAGGTGCTCTCCCGCTACCGGTACGCCTCCGCGCTGCCGTACGTCACGGCGGCCATCGGCCCGCTGCTGCCGGGTTCCGCGACGTACTTCGGGCTCCTCGGGCTGACCCGCGGTCACCTGGACCAGGGATTCGCCTCGCTGACGAAGGCGGCGGCGCTGGCGCTCGCCGTGGCCATCGGGGTGAACCTGGGAGGAGAGATCGCGCGGCTGTTCATCAAGCTGCCCGGCGGCGCTGACCAGGCACGACGCCGCGCGGCGGCCAAGCGGACCCGCGGTTTCTGAGCCTTCCGGGCCCCGCCGCCTCGCCGCCCGGCGATCGTACGGGCAACCTGATGTTAACTGTCCGTATCGTGGTCGTAGTTGACTGTAATCGGTTTTAGGGGTTTCACTTCACCAACTGGAGTCCGTTCCGGGGCAAAACCCGACCTTTCGGAGGCATGGAGCCTTGGCAGACGAGCACCTGAGCCCGCTGGACCTCGCCTTCTGGAACCTGGACTCGCCGGGTCACCCCATGCACCTGGGCGCCGTGGCCGTCTTCGACCGCGACCCGGAGCACCCGGTCGACGCCGACGGACTCGCCGCGCTGCTCACCGTCCGGGCCGAGGCCGTACCGCGGATGCGGCAGCGCGTGAGGGACGTCTGGTACGGCGTCGGCGGCGCCGCCTGGGCGGCCGACGAGCACTTCGACGCCCGGCACCACGTCCACGCCGTCCGCCGGGCCGACGCCCGGGCCGCCGTCGCCGAACTGATGTCCCGGCCCATGGACCGCGACCGGCCGCCGTGGGAGGTCTACGTCATCGAGGGCGCGCCCGACGTGCCCTTCTACGTCCTGGTCAAGCTGCACCACGCCCTCGCCGACGGCCTGCGCGCCGTGGAGTTCGGCGCCGCCCTGCTCGACCAGGGGGCCCGGACCACGGCGGCCGCCCCCGCCCCGGCGGGTCCGGCGCCGGTGGCGCCGGCTCCGCGCCCCGGCGCCGAGGCGGCCGTACCGGCCCAGGTACGGGGGCCCGGCATCCACCTGCCCGCGCTGCCGCTGCCCGATCCGCGGCAGGTCGTCGCATCCCTGCCGGACCGGGTGCGCGAGGCCGGGCGCGCCCTGGGCATCGGCTCGGCCGTGCTGCGCGCCTCCCTCGACCCCGGCGGGCCCGCCGCGCTGGGCGCGGCCTGGACGCCCGGCGGCGCGGAGCGCCGCTTCGCCACCGCCTCCCTCGACGTCGACGACCTGCACCGGATCCGCAAGACCAGCGGCGGGACCGTCAACGACGTCGTCATGGCCGTCGTCGCCGGCGCGCTGCGGCGCTGGATGCAGGCCCGCGGCGACGACCCGGCGGGTCCGGGCCCGCGCGCCCTGATCCCGGTGGCGCGGCGCCGCCGCAGAGGCGTGCGCGGCGGCCGGGGCAACCGCATCTCCGGCTACCTGCTGCGGCTGCCGGTCGGTGAGCCCGACCCGCTCGCCCGGCTGCGCGACGTCCGCGCGGGCATGGACCGCAACAAGGACGCCGGACCCGACTCGGGGCCCGGTGCCGTCGCGCTGCTGGCCGACAGCGTGCCGCCGCTCGCGCACCGCTTCGCCGCGCCGCTGCTCGCCGCCTCCGCACGACTGCTGTTCGACGTGCTGGTCACCAACGTGCCGATGCTCGACGTGCCGCTCACCCTGGACGGCTGCCGCATGACGGAGCTCTACCCGATCGCCCCGCTCGCCCGCGGGCAGTCGCTGGCGGTCGCCGTCTCCACGTACCGCCGCCGGGTCCACATCGGGCTGCTCGCGGACGCGGAGTCCCTGCCGGACGCCGAGACGCTCGCCGGGGCCCTGCACGGCGCGCTGGCCGAGCTTCTCGACGCCTGCGGGTGACGCCCCCGGACACGCGTGAGGGCGGCGCGCCCCGGCAGGGAGCGCGCCGCCCTCGTGGCCGCGGGAGCGTACGGGGTCAGTGACCGCCGTGCTCCTTCAGGCGCTTGTAGGACGCCTCGATCTCGGCCTCGGCCTCGGCGCGGCCCACCCAGTTGGCGCCCTCGACGGACTTGCCGGGCTCCAGGTCCTTGTAGACCTCGAAGAAGTGCTGGATCTCCAGGCGGTCGAACTCGGAGACGTGGTGAATGTCACGCAGGTGCTCGACCCGCGGGTCCGCGGCGGGCACGCACAGGAGCTTGTCGTCGCCGCCGGCCTCGTCCGTCATGCGGAACATGCCGATCGCGCGGCAGCGCACGAGGACACCGGGGAAGGTCGGCTCGTCGAGCAGGACCAGGGCGTCCAGCGGGTCGCCGTCCTCGCCGAGGGTGTTCTCCACGAAGCCGTAGTCGGCCGGGTAGACCGTCGAGGTGAACAGGTGCCGGTCCAGGCGGATACGACCGGTCTCGTGGTCCACCTCGTACTTGTTGCGGGAACCCTTCGGGATCTCGATCGTTACGTCGAACTCGAGCACAGCCTGTCCTCCATGATCAGCACATACTTCTGGTGATTAAGTGTCTCCCACGCTTGTGTGTGGTCGCGAAAGGGGCTGGTCCGGGGTGCCCGTCTCGAAGAACTGGCAGGTGGTGGCAGGTTCGGCTGCCGCAGGACTTGCCGTGGCGCTGACGGCTGTGGCCGTAGCAGGACCGTGGGAGTCAGGCCAGCGTACGGCCGAACGGGCGATCGCCGCCTCCCGGGACGGTCAGGGGAAGCAGGCGCGTCCCCACAAGAAGGGCGGCGGGGGCGGCCACAAGGGGGCGGTCGCCCCGGTGCCGCCCGCCCCCGAGGTGCTCACCGCCGTGTCCGGGCCGCAGGGCGCGCCGCTGCCGACCAAGGCCGGACTGGCGGGCCGGCTCGGCCCGTTGCTGCACGACCCCGCGCTCGGCGCGCTGACGACGGGCGCCGTCGTCGACGCCGTGTCGGGCCGGACCGTGTGGGGGCAGGGCGCCGCCACGGCCGCCGTCCCCGCCTCCACCACGAAGGTCGCCACGGCCGTCGCGGCCCTGTCGCTGCTCGGGGCCGACCACCGGCTCACCACCTCCGTGGTCGCCGCGGGCAAGGACCGCGTCGTCCTGGTCGGCGGCGGCGACCCCACCCTGACCGCCCGCGCGAAGCCCGGCGGCGGATGGACGGCGGCCTCCCTGGGCACCCTGGCCTCCGACACCGCCCGCGCGCTGCGCGCCAAGGGCGTCCGCTCGGTGAAGCTCACGTACGACACCTCGCTCTTCACCGGCCCCGCTGTCCACCCCATCGGGCACAACGACAACATCGCGCCCGTCACCGCCCTGATGGCCGACGAGGGCCGCACCGACGGCAAGAGCTTCAAGGGCCCCGCCGCCCGCGGGTGGGACCCGGCGGCGGACGCGGCGGCGGCCTTCGCGGACCTGCTGCGCAAGCGCGGCGTCGAGATCGACGGCGCGGTGAAGGCCGGCAAGGCGCCCACGCGCACGCACGCGGCCGACCGGCTGGCGGAGGCGCGGTCCGCACCCCTGGCCGACCTGGTCGAGCGCATGCTCACCAACAGCGACAACGACATCGCCGAGGCCCTCGCCCGGCACACCGCCCTCGCCGCGGACCGCCCGGGGTCCTTCTCCGGCGGCGCCAAGGCCATCGGCTCCGCACTCCGCGAACTCGGGCTCCCGCTGGAGGGGGCCCGCTTCGTGGACGGCAGCGGGCTCAACCGCGCCGGCCACCTCACGGCGGAGCAGCTGGCGCGGATGCTGGCGCTGGCGGCCGACTCCGACCACCCGGAGCTCCGCCCCGTCCTCACCGGGCTGCCCGTGGCGGGCTTCACCGGGTCCCTGCGGGAACGCTTCACCTCCGCGGGCGGGGGCGCGGGGCTCGTCCGCGCGAAGACGGGCACGCTCACCGGGGTCAACGCGCTCGCCGGGACGGTGGTCGACGCGGACGGCCGCCTGCTCACGTTCGCCTTCCTGACCAACGGCACGACCAACCCCACGGCCGCGCAGTCCGCCCTCGACCGCCTCGCCGCCGGCCTCGCCACCTGCGGCTGCCGCACGTAGGGGGTTGTGGGACGTCGTTCCGCAAGGCATGGGCTCCCCCCAGCGGTAGCTGGGGGGAGCCCATGCCTCCGGCGAGCGGCCGACCCGCAACCCCGTTCGCCGCCCGCGCCCCCGCGAGGAACGCTCCCGGGGAGGGGGACAAGCACGTACCGTGAAGGGATGACGAGCATCGGTGGTGCGGAGATGGTCGACTGGAACCTCGCGGTCGCGACCGCGACCCGCTTCGTGCGGCCCGGACCGGACGTGAGCCGGGACGAGGCGCGCGCGGTCGTGGCGGAACTGCGGCGGCACGCAAAGGAGTCGGAGGCGCACGTCCGGGCCTTCACCAGGATGTTCGGCGATCAGGAGGACCCGGCCGACACCGGGACCCCGGTGCTGATCGTGGACCGCCCGGGGTGGATCAGGGCCAACGTCGCCGGCTTCCGCGAAGTGCTCAAGCCGCTGCTGGACAAGATGCAGGCGCGCAAGCCGGGAGGCCCCGGCGGCGCCGTGCTGGGCACCGTCGGCGGGAAGGTGACCGGCGTCGAGGTCGGGATGCTGCTGAGCTTCCTGGCCTCCCGCGTGCTGGGCCAGTACGAGACCTTCGCCCCCGCGACCCGCGACATGCCGGCTGGCCCCGCCGCGCCCGGTCCGGGCGAGCCGCGCACCGGGCGGCTCCTGCTGGTGGCCCCCAACATCGTCCACGTGGAGCGCGAACTCGACGTGGACCCGCACGACTTCCGGCTGTGGGTGTGCCTGCACGAGGAGACCCACCGCACCCAGTTCACGGCCGTGCCCTGGCTGCGGGACCACATCGAGCAGGAGATCCAGGCCTTCCTCGGCGAGACCGAGATCGACCCGTCGACGCTGATCGAGCGGCTCCGGGAGGCGTTCCAGGCCTTCTCCTCCGGCAACCGGCCCGACGCGGAGGAGGCGTCGGTCGACGCGGACGGCGACGAGGGCCGCAGCCTGATCGACCTGGTGCAGACCCCGAACCAGCGGGAGATCCTGGGGCGGCTGACCGCGGTCATGTCGCTGCTGGAGGGGCACGCCGACTACGTGATGGACGGGGTGGGCCCGGACGTCGTGCCGTCCGTGGCGGAGATCCGGGAGAAGTTCCAGCGCCGTCGGCAGAGCGGTGCCGGGCGGATGGACATGGCGCTGCGCAAGCTGCTGGGGCTGGACGCCAAGCTGCGCCAGTACCGTGACGGCGAGCGTTTCGTGCGGGCCGTGGTGGACGGGGCCGGGATGGACGGCTTCAACCGGATCTGGACCTCGCCCAACACCCTGCCCACCAAGCAGGAGATCGCCAAACCCGCGGACTGGGTGGCACGGGTGCACGGGCGGAGCGAAACCTGAGTCGACCCGGGGCACAACAGGCCCCGGGGCCTCCCGGTTCACCCGTCCGAGGGACCGTGGGCGCAGGGTAAGCGTGCGATGCTCGAGTATCGCCCGCTGTCTGTCACCATCTAGCTACCCTGCGTCATCTTCACCGTTCCCGACGCCTCCCCCAGCCTCTCCAGGAGGGAAACCGGACATGGGTCCCCACCCCGCGGTCGCGGCGATACGCCTGGCGGTCCGCCGCGTACTCCAGGACGTCCTGACCGATCACCCCGGCGGCAGCCCGCTCGTGCTGGCCGCCTGCAGCGGCGGAGCCGATTCGATGGCCCTCGCCACCGCCCTCGCCTTCGAAGCGCCCAAGCTCGGCATCCGGGCCGGCGGCGTCACCGTCGACCACGGTCTGCAGGACGGCTCTGCGGCCCGCGCCGTCGACGTGGCCGACCGGCTGCGCGGTCTCGGACTCGACCCGGTGGACGCCGTCGCGGTCACCGTGGGCCGCCAGGGCGGCCCTGAGGCCGCCGCCCGCGACGCCCGGTACGCGGCCCTCGACGCCGCGGCGGAACGCGCCGGCGCCGCCGCCGTGCTGCTCGGGCACACCCGGGACGACCAGGCCGAAACGGTGCTGCTGGGGCTGGCCCGCGGCTCCGGCATCCGGTCGCTGTCCGGCATGCCCGCCGTCAACGGCCGTTACCGCCGTCCCTTCCTGCTGCTGGACCGTGACACGGTCCGCAAGGCCTGCCTTGCGCAGGGCATCGACGTGTGGGAGGACCCGCACAACCAGGACCCCGCCTACACCCGCTCCCGGGTCCGCCACGAGGCGCTGCCGGTGCTGGAGAAGTCCCTGGGCAAGGGCGTCGTGGAGGCGCTGGCCCGCACCGCCCAGCTCTCCCGGGACGACGCCGACGCCCTCGACCAGTGGGCGGCCCAGGCCGAGCGGACCGCCGTCGACGCCGACGGCGGGCTGGACGTCGCCCGGCTGCTGACCCTCCCCGCCGCCGTGCGCCGCCGGGTGCTGCGCCGTGCGGCTGTCGCGGCGGGCTCCCCCGCCGGTTCGCTCTTCGCCCGGCACGTCGAGGAGACCGACCGCCTGCTCACCGCGTGGCGCGGTCAGAAGCCGCTCAACCTCCCGGGCGGCGTCGTCGTCGGCCGGCGGAATGGCAGACTGTTCTTCCAGGCCCTGTAGACCGAGCCGGAAGTTGTGCGGGTGAACGAGAACGACATGGGCACCGACCTCGAGAAGGTGCTCATCTCCAAGCAAGAGATCGACGCCAAGCTGGCGGAGCTGGCTGCGCAGATCGACAAGGACTACGAGGGCAAGGACCTCCTGATCGTCGGCGTCCTCAAGGGCGCCGTCATGGTGATGGCGGACCTCGCGCGATCCCTGTCCTCCCAGGTCACCATGGACTGGATGGCGGTGTCCTCGTACGGCGCCGGGACCAAGTCCTCGGGTGTCGTGCGGATCCTCAAGGACCTGGACACCGACATCGCCGGCCGGGACGTCCTGATCGTCGAGGACATCATCGACTCCGGACTGACCCTGTCCTGGCTGATCAGCAACCTCGGCTCGCGCCGTCCGGCCTCGCTGGAGGTCTGCACGCTGCTGCGCAAGCCGGACGCCGCCAAGGTCGAGATCGATGTGAAGTACGTCGGCTTCGACATCCCCAACGAGTTCGTGGTCGGATACGGCCTGGACTTCGCGGAGAAGTACCGGAACCTGCCGTTCATCGGCACCCTTGCGCCGCACGTGTACGGCGGCTGAGGCTCCGGGAACCCCGACGCCCTCCTCCGCGTTGGAGGGTGGTAACGCTGTTTGTTTATGGTCTCCGGCGACTTCGGGTGACAATGCTGGGGTACCGTCCGAAGGTCGGTTCATACACCGGATGCACCGGCGGCCCCCAGGCCGCGGTGCCTCACTGTGGCAGGAGGGACGGGGCGATTTCGCCCCGCATGGATGGACGTGAAGCGCTATTTCCGTGGGCCAGTCATGTGGATCGTGCTGGCTGTCCTCGCCGTGGTCGTATTGATGCAGGTCGTCGGTTCTTCCGGTGGCTACAAGACGGTGGACACCGGCCAGGCCATTGAGGCGATCAACAGCAACCAGGCCAAGTCCGCCGAGCTGACCACCGGCGACGAGAACACGATCAAGGTCGAGCTCAAGGACGGCGCCAAGGTAGGCGACAAGGACCTGGGCTCCAAGATCAAGGCGAGCTACATCGGCGACCAGGGCGTCGACGTGGCCAAGATCCTGCAGGCGAAGGTCGACGACGGCGACAAGAGCACGCTGCCCGACGGCTACACCGTCGCGCCCTCGAAGCAGAACGCCTTCGTCGGCATCCTGCTGTCGTTGCTGCCCTTCGTCCTCATCGTCGTGGTCTTCCTGTTCCTGATGAACCAGATGCAGGGCGGCGGCTCCCGGGTCATGAACTTCGGGAAGTCCAAGGCCAAGCTGATCACCAAGGACACCCCGAAGACCACCTTCGCCGACGTGGCGGGCTCGGACGAGGCCGTCGAGGAACTCCAGGAGATCAAGGAGTTCCTGCAGGAGCCGGCGAAGTTCCAGGCCGTGGGCGCCAAGATCCCCAAGGGTGTGCTGCTCTACGGCCCGCCCGGAACCGGCAAGACCCTGCTCGCGCGCGCCGTCGCCGGTGAGGCGGGGGTCCCGTTCTACTCGATCTCCGGTTCCGACTTCGTCGAGATGTTCGTGGGTGTCGGCGCCTCGCGTGTCCGCGACCTGTTCGAGCAGGCCAAGGCGAACGCCCCGGCCATCGTCTTCGTCGACGAGATCGACGCCGTCGGCCGGCACCGTGGTGCGGGCCTCGGCGGCGGTCACGACGAGCGCGAGCAGACGCTGAACCAGCTGCTGGTCGAGATGGACGGCTTCGACGTCAAGGGCGGCGTCATCCTGATCGCCGCCACCAACCGCCCGGACATTCTGGACCCGGCGCTGCTGCGCCCGGGCCGTTTCGACCGGCAGATCGCCGTCGACCGCCCCGACCTGCAGGGCCGCCTGGAGATCCTCCGGGTCCACCAGAAGGGCAAGCCGGTCGCCCCGGACGTCGACCTCAAGGCCGTCGCCCGCCGGACCCCCGGCTTCACCGGCGCGGACCTCGCGAACGTGCTCAACGAGGCGGCGCTGCTCACCGCGCGCAGCGACAAGAAGCTGGTCGACAACGCGATGCTGGACGAGGCCATCGACCGTGTCGTGGCCGGCCCGCAGAAGCGCACCCGGATCATGTCCGAGAAGGAGAAGAAGATCACCGCGTACCACGAGGGCGGTCACGCCCTGGTCGCGGCGGCTTCTCCGAACAGCGACCCGGTCCACAAGATCACGATCTTGTCCCGCGGCCGTGCTCTCGGCTACACGATGGTCCTGCCCGACGAGGACAAGTACTCCACCACCCGCAACGAGATGCTCGACCGGCTCGCCATGACCATGGGCGGCCGCGCGGCGGAGGAGCTCGTCTTCCACGACCCCACCACGGGTGCCGCGGACGACATCGAGAAGGCCACCACCACGGCCCGCGCGATGGTCACCCAGTACGGCATGACCGAGCGGCTGGGCGCGATCAAGTTCGGGTCGAGCGACGGGGAGCCCTTCCTCGGCCGTGAGATGTCCCACCAGCGCGACTACTCGGAAGAGGTCGCCGGGCTGGTCGACGAAGAGGTCAAGAAGCTCATCGAGACCGCGCACAACGAGGCGTGGGAGATCCTGGTCGAGAACCGCGACGTCCTCGACAACCTCGTTCTGGCCCTCCTGGAGAAGGAGACGCTGAACAAGGAGGAGATCGCCGAGATCTTCAAGTCGATCGTCAAGCGTCCGGCGCGTCCGGCCTGGACGGGTTCCTCGCGGCGTACGCCGTCGACCCGCCCGCCGGTGCTCTCGCCCAAGGAGCTCGCCCTGACCAACGGCACCCAGCCGACGGCCAACGGCAGCACCACGGCGTCCTCCCTGAGCAAGTCCGCCGAGACGGTGGAGCTTCCGGAGGAGCCCAACCCGGAGTCCTGACGTCCGCGACGTGGCCTTGGTCACGGACATCGGAATGCGTGCCGCGCCCCCCAGGTTTCCTATCCTGGGGGGCGCGGCGTTTCCGCGGCTCCCGCGGTGCATGCATTTCGGTACGTCTGAGGAACGAGGCACACATGACCGACCCGGTGACCCTGGAGGGCGATCTGCGCCCCATCGGCGAGTTCGACGAGAAGCGTGCCGAGAACGCCGTCCGTGAGCTGCTGATCGCCGTCGGGGAGGACCCCGACCGCGAGGGGCTGCGGGAGACCCCCGGCCGGGTCGCGCGGGCGTACCGGGAGATCTTCGCCGGGCTCTACCAGGAGCCGGAGGACGTCCTGACGACCACCTTCGACCTCGGGCACGACGAGATGGTCCTGGTGAAGGACATCGAGGTGCTGTCGAGCTGCGAGCACCACCTGGTTCCGTTCGTGGGCGTCGCCCACGTCGGCTACATCCCCTCCGTGGACGGCAAGATCACCGGTCTGTCGAAGCTGGCCCGCCTGGTCGACGTCTTCGCCCGCCGCCCGCAGGTGCAGGAGCGGCTCACCACGCAGATCGCGGACTCGCTCATGCGGATACTCGAACCGCGCGGTGTGATCGTGGTCATCGAGTGCGAGCACATGTGCATGACGATGCGCGGGGTCCGCAAGCCCGGCGCGAAGACCATCACCTCGGCGGTGCGGGGGCAGTTGCGCGACCCCGCGACCCGCGCGGAGGCGATGAGCCTGATCATGGCCCAGTGACCTGAGGCGCCGCGGGCCCCGGCCCGCGGCCCGGTCGGCGTCCCCCGTCCCCCGTTCCCCGTTCCCGTTCCGCGCTTCCCGCCCGGCGACGGAACCCGCCCGCCGGAGTTCACGTCCTACAGGGCGCAAATCTCCGACGAGAGCGGGGCGTGCGGTGGTGAACCGCACCGCCGGGGCGTGGTGGCTGATGTCTGTCGTGGCAGAGGAAGATCCCGCTGTCCGGGTTCCCCGGGACAGGGTGCGACGGCTCCCACGGCTGATGCCGGGGTCGGCGGCGCCCCGCGTGGTGGGGAGGGCGTGCGCGCTGGTGGGGCTGCTGGACCTCGCGGCGGCGGTCTTCCCCGGGTTCCGGCACAGCCGGATGCACGTGCTCGCCGGGGTCTTCCCGGGCACGGTCACCTCGGTGGCCGCGGCGGCGGGGGTGGTCACCGGCATCCTGATGCTGATGCTGGCGCACGCCCTCAAGCGGGGGAAGAAGCGCGCCTGGCGGGCGGCCGTGCTGCTGCTGCCGGCGGGCGCGGTGGCGCAGGTGCTGCACCGGCACTCGCTGGGCGGGGCCCTGCTGTCGGCGGTGCTGCTGACCCTGCTGATCGGGTACCGGGCGGAGTTCTCGGCGCTCGGTGACCCCCGTACCCGGCTGAAGGCGGTCGCGGCCTTCGCGGGGCTGAGCACGCTCAGCCTGGTGGTGGGACTGGTCATCGTCTCCGCCCACCCGGCGGCGGAGATGGGCGACCCGTCCTGGACGGACCGGCTGGCCGAGGTGGTCTGCGGGCTCTTCGGCTTCGACGGGCCGGTCTCCTACGCCACCGGCCAGGCCTCCGACGTCGTCGCGTACTCGCTGGGCGGGCTGGGGTTCCTGATCGCCGCCACCACCGCGTACCTGGCGCTGCGCCCGGCCCACCCGGTCGCCGAGCTGACGGCCGGGGACGAGGAGCGGCTGCGGGCGCTGCTGCGACGGCACGGGGCCCGTGACTCCCTGGGGCACTTCGCGCTGCGCAGGGACAAGAGCGTGGTCTTCTCGCCGAGCGGCAAGGCCGCGGTCTGCTACCGCGTGGTGTCGGGGGTGATGCTCGCCAGCGGCGACCCGATCGGTGACGTGGAGGCCTGGCCGGGGGCGATACAGCGGTTCATGGCCGAGGCCCGGGCGCACGCCTGGATCCCCGCGGTCATGGGCTGCAGCGAGACCGGCGGGGAGGTGTGGACCCGGGAGACCGGTCTGGACGCCCTGGAGCTGGGCGACGAGGCGGTGGTGGAGACCTCCTGCTTCTCCCTGTCGGGGCGGGCGATGCGCAACGTGCGGCAGATGGTCAAGCGCACCGAGCGCGCGGGGTACGTGTGCCGGGTCCGGCGCGTGGCGGAACTGGGCGAGGAGGAACGCGACGGGGTCCGCCGCGCCGCGGACGCCTGGCGCGGCACGGACACCGAGCGGGGCTTCTCCATGGCGCTGGGCCGCTTCGGCGACCCGGCGGACGAGGAGTGCGTGGTGGTGACGGCGCACGACGCGCAGGACGTGGTGAGGGCGGTGCTCCACTTCGTGCCCTGGGGCGAGGACGGCATGTCGCTGGACCTGATGCGGCGCGACCGGTCCGCCGACCCGGGGCTGAACGAACTGCTGATCGTGGCCGCGCTGGGCGAGGCGCCGCGGCTGGGCGTGCGGCGGGTCTCGCTGAACTTCGCGATGTTCCGGTCGGCGCTGGCCCGCGGGGAGCGGCTCGGCGCGGGGCCGGTGCTGCGGACCTGGCGGGGCCTGCTGGTCTTCCTGTCCCGGTGGTTCCAGATCGAGTCGCTGTACCGGTTCAACGCCAAGTTCCAGCCGGAGTGGCTGCCGCGCTTCCTGGTCTTCCGGGCCACCGGGGATCTGCCCCGGATCGGCCTGGCCGCCATGCGCGCCGAGGGATTCGTCACCCTGGCGCTCCCCGCGTGGGCCTCCCGGCGCCTGCGGTGAGCCGCCCGCTCTAGGCTGACCTCATGGGTACGATGCGCGGCCACGTGGCCGGATTGCCGTCCTGGGACCGGTGCGCGGTCATGGGCGTGGTCAACGTCACGCCGGACTCGTTCTCCGACGGCGGCGACTGGTTCGACACGGACCTGGCTGTGAAGCACGGCCTGGACCTCGTCGCGGCCGGTGCCGACCTGGTGGACGTCGGCGGTGAGTCGACCCGTCCGGGCGCGGCGCGGGTGGACGAGGCGGAGGAACTGCGCCGGGTGGTCCCGGTCGTCCGCGAGCTGGCCAGGGCCGGGGTCGTGGTGAGCGTCGACACGATGCGGGCCACGGTCGCGGAGAAGGCGGTCGAGGCGGGCGCGGCGCTGGTCAACGACGTCAGCGGCGGACTGGCCGACCCGGCGATGATCCCGGTCGTCGCGGCGACGGGCAGCCCGTTCATCGTGATGCACTGGCGCGGCCAGAGCATCGACATGAACAACCGGGCGGTCTACCGGGACGTCGTCGGCGAGGTCACCACCGAGCTGCGGCGCAGCTTCGAGCACGCGGTGGCGGGCGGCGTCGACCCGGAGCGGATCGTCCTCGACCCGGGGCTGGGCTTCGCGAAGAACGCCGAGCACGACCTGACCCTGATCGCCCACGTCGAGGACCTGCTGGCCCTCGGCCGCCCCCTGCTGATCGCGGCCTCCCGCAAGCGGTTCCTCGGCCGCGTGCTGGCCGGCGAGGGCGGGGATCCGCCCCCGGCCAGGGAACGCGACGCCGCCACGGCCGCCGTCACCGCCATCGTGGCGGGCCGCGGCGCCTGGGCGGTCCGGGTGCACGAGGTGCACGACAGCGCCGACGCCGTACGGGTCGCACGGGCGCTGGAAGGGGCTCGGTGAGCTACGTGTCCGACCGGGTGGCGAGGGGTGCCGGGAGAAGCGAACGAGGGGGCTTGGTGAGCGACGTACGCGAGCAGACGACGAGGGACGGGGGGACAGGATGACGCCGCGTACCGCCGAGGCCGCACGGGTCGAGGAGGCGAACCAGGCGTTCTACGACGCAGTGGAGCGGTCCGACCTGGACGCGCTGGAGGAGCTGGTGCTGACCGGCCCGCTGGCGGAGACGGTGTCCGTGGTGCACCCGGGCTGGCCGGTGCTGCGCGGGCGACGCGAGGTGATGCGCTCGTACGCCCTGATCATGGCGAACACCGAGTACATCCAGTTCTTCCTGACCGACGTGGAGGTGGCGGTCGACGGCGACACGGCCCTCGTCACGTGCACCGAGAACATCCTCACCGGCGGCCCCGCCGAGGAGGAGGGCGAGATGGGCTCCCTCGTGGGCGGCCTGGTGGTCGCCACGAATGTGTTTCGGCGCACACCGGAGGGCTGGCGGCTGTGGGTGCACCACGGTTCCCCGGTGATGGCGGACGGGGCCGACGAGGACGCCGCGGAGGACGCCGACAACGGCGGCGAGGGGTCAGCCTGAGGCCTTCTGACCACTCGTTCGAGCCAAGAAGTGGTGAAGGCCGGAGTAGGCCGCTGCGTCCCGGGGTAAGCGCGGGGCGGTCGGCCGCCTCCGTGCCCGGTACTGGGGACTGTCGGTGGTCGAAGGTACATTCGAGTAAGGGTGGAGCGGCCCTCCCCTCCCGCTGGGCGGGCGGACCGCGCCCGCCCGTCCGTCCGTCGACCAGCGGGAGTGAATCGTGGATCGTGTCGCGCTGCGCGGCCTGAAGGCCCGCGGGCACCACGGCGTGTTCGAACACGAGCGCCGCGAGGGCCAGGACTTCTTCGTGGACCTCGTCCTCGGCCTGGACACCGCCCCCGCCGCCGCCACGGACGACCTGACCAGGACCGTGCACTACGGCATCGTGGCCGAGGAGGTCACCGCCGTCGTCGAGGGCGAGCCCGTGGACCTGATCGAGACCTTGGCCCAGCGGATCGCCGACCAGGTCCTCAAGCACGACCTGGTCCAGGAGGTGGAGGTCACCGTGCACAAGCCACATGCCCCGATCACCGTCCCGTTCGCCGATGTGTCCGTCACCATCACCCGGAGGCGCCCGTGAGCTACGACCCCACCGTGCAGCCGGTCCCGGCCTCCGTCGTCGCGCAGGTCGACGCCGCGGACTCGACGCTGCAGAATCCGAAGTTCGCCGTCATCTCGCTGGGCAGCAACCTCGGCAACCGCCTGGAGACGCTGCAGGGCGCCGTGGACGCGCTGGAGGACACCCCGGGCGTCCGGGTCAAGAAGGTCTCGCCGGTGTACGAGACGGAGCCCTGGGGCGTCGAGCCGGGCTCGCAGCCGAACTACTTCAACGCCGTCGTCCTGGTCAGGACGACGCTGCCGCCGTCCTCGCTGCTGGAGCGCGGCCGGGCGATCGAGGACGCCTTCGCCCGGACCCGCACCGAGCGCTGGGGCGCGCGCACCATCGACGTCGACATCGTGGCCTACCAGGGCGTGGTCTCCGACGACCCGGAGCTGACGCTGCCGCATCCGCGGGCGCACCAGCGGGCCTTCGTGCTGGCGCCGTGGCTCGACATCGACCCCGCGGCGGAGCTTCCGGGACAGGGGCCGGTGGCCGGTCTGCTGGCCGGCGTGGGCCGCGAGAGCGTGTGGGCCCGGGGCGACGTGGAACTCAGGCTGCCGGAGTAATCGTTACGATCCCGTCGGTACGTTCGTCGATGTGATGTGGGGAGCGAGCACTCGGTGAAGGCGCTGCGCATCAGGACCCTGGTCGGACTGTTCGTGGTGGCCGGAGTGCTCTCCTGGGCCGGCGCGAAGCTCTGGGACTCGCTCGGCACCCTGCCGGGCGTGCCCGTGGCCGCGCCGATCGTGCTGGCGCTGATCGCCGCCGTGCTGGCGGCGACGGCGCTGTCGTTGCGCTCCAGGCTGCGCGCGCAGCGCGAGCGGCGTCCGGGAGCCAAGGGCGTGGACCCGCTGCTGGCCGCCCGGGCGGTGGTCTTCGGCCAGGCCAGCGCGCTGGTCGCCGCCCTGGTCGCGGGCATGTACGGCGGCGCGTGCGTCTTCCTCGTCATGTACCAGCTGGACAACGACCCCCGCCGTGACCAGGCGATCTACGCGGGCACCGCGGTGATCGCCGGCATCGCGGTCTGCGCCGCCGCGATCTTCCTGGAGCGGGTCTGCCGCCTCCCCGAGGACGAGGACGACAACCGCACCGGCGCGGTGGGCGGCCGGGCCTAGCCCTGTCAGTAGCCGCGCCGGACGTTCTCGGCGGCGGCGTCGGCCTGCCGGCGGGAGCGCCGTCGGCGCTCGGCCGTCAGCTCGGCCAGCGCGCCGTCGAGGGCGGCCAGGACGCGGGCCTTCGCGGGGTCGGTCACGCCGGGTGCCGCGTCGGCGGCCGGGCCGACGCGCAGGCCGAGCGCCCCGGTGAGGGCCGCCAGGACGGGCTCGTCCGCCGCCAGGCGGTCCGCCGCGCGGCGACGGGCGGGGGAGTCGCCCAGCACGGTCCGGGTGTCGCGGACCAGCCACCTCCGGTGCCGTTCCCGTACGACCTCGCCCCCGGCTTCCAGGGCGGCCAGGTAGACGTCGGCCAGGCCGCGGCCCCTGCGCCACAGCCAGTCGCCGGGGGTCTCGTACGGCGTCCGGCGCACCAGCGCGGCCGCGGCCTCCTCCAGCAGCGGGTCGGCGACCTCCGGGTGCCCGCCCGGCACCAGGCGGTCGCCCTCCAGGGCTACCGCCCCCGCGGCCAGGAGGTCGACGGCCTCGGCCGCGGCGAGGGCGAGGGAGAGGTCGCCGGGCTCCACGGCGCGTTCGGCGGCCCGTTCCAGGGCGGTGATGATCAGGTCCCGCGGGGTGGTCATGGAACGCTCCGCATCAGGAGGCTTCGGCGTCCGGTTCGGCCCGGCGATTGTCGCCCGGCCCGGTCCCGGCCGCCACCGACCGCCCCGCGTCCTCGTCGTCGCCGTCGTCACCGTCCTCGTTGACCGAACGGCGCAACGCGGTGTGGAGCGTCGCCGGGGTCAGCACCCCGGCGAAGCGGTCGCCATCCACGACGGCTATCCAGCCCGCGTCGTGCTGGAGCATCGCGCTGAAGGCCCGCTTGAGGGGGGCGCCGACCGGGACCCAGGCCTCCAGGCGGCGGGTGTGGTCGGCCACGGTGCCCGAGGTGAGGGTGCCCGCGGCGACGTAGCCGCGCAGCCCGCCGTCGTCGTCGAGGACGACGGCGTAGGGGTCGCCCTGCTTCGCCAGGACGGCCGCGGCCTCCGCGGCGGGGGAGCCGGCGCGCACGACGGGCGGGTGCTCCAGGTCGGCGGTCTCGACCGGCGTGACGGACAGCCGCTTCAGACCGCGGTCGGAGCCGACGAAGTCGGCCACGTACGGGGTGGCGGGGGAGCCGAGCACGGTCGCGGGGGTGTCGTACTGCTCGATCCGGCCGGGGCCGAAGACCGCCATGCGGTCGCCGAGCCGGACCGCCTCCTCGATGTCGTGGGTGACGAACAGCACGGTCTTGCGCACCTGTTCCTGCAGCCGCAGGAACTCCGACTGCAGCCGCTCGCGCACCACCGGGTCGACGGCGCCGAAGGGCTCGTCCATGAGCAGCAGCGGCGGGTCGGCCGCCAGTGCCCGCGCCACACCGACCCGTTGCCGCTGCCCGCCGGAGAGCTGCTCCGGGTAGCGGGAGCCGTGCACGGACGGGTCCAGGCCGACCAGTTCCAGCAGCTCGGCGGCGCGCGCCCGGCGCTTGGCGCGGGTCCAGCCGAGCAGGTGCGGCACGGTCTCGGTGTTCTCCAGCACGGTCTTGTGGGGGAACAGCCCGACGTTCTGGATGACGTAGCCGATGCGGCGGCGCAGCCGTACCGGGTCGGTGCGGGCGATGTCCTCGCCGTCCAGCAGGATCCGGCCGGCGGTGGGCTCGATGAGCCGGTTGACCATCTTCATCGTCGTGGTCTTGCCGCAGCCGGACGGCCCGACGAGGGTCACGAGTTCGCCCTCGCGCACGTCGAAGGACAGGTCGTCGACGGCGGTGGTGCCGTCGGGGTAGCGCTTGGTGACGTTCTCGAAGCGGATCATCGGGACCTCTCGTCGGCGCTGGGCGGTGCGGCTCACCCCCCAGCTTGGTACACGCTCGGCGATGGTTGTGAAGGGGGTGTTGCGAGGATGTGGCGGGACGCCGGGAATGTCGGTGGCCGGGTTTACGCTCACCTGCATGATCTGAAGCGGGCGGGGGAGGTGGCATCGCATGGCCGGACAGGACTGCCTGGCGGCGAACGACTGGATCTGCGGTGAGTACGTGCGCACGCGCAGCCAGGAGTTGCTGGACGCGGGTGTGCAACATCTGTGGATCACCGTGGCGTCGGTGGCGGCGGGCGTGCTGCTCGCGTTGCCGCTGGCCCTGCTCGCCCGGCGCTGGCGGGTGGCCGCGGCGCCGGTGATGGGGGTGACGACGGTGCTCTACACGATCCCGTCGCTGGCCCTCTTCTCGCTGCTGGTGCCGGTTTTCGGGATCTCCGCGTCGGTGGTCGTCACCGGTCTGACCCTGTACTCGCTCACCATCCTCGTCAGGAACTTCCTGGCCGGTCTGGACGCTGTGCCCGAGGACGCGCGGGAGGCCGCGCGCGGCATGGGCTACGGGCCGGTACGCCTGCTGTGGGAGGTCGAGCTCCCGCTGGCGCTGCCTGCGGTGATGGCGGGCGTGCGCATCGCCACGGTCGCCACGGTCTCCCTCACCACGGTCGGCGCGATCATCGGCTACGGGGGTCTCGGCAATCTCATCAAGGACGGCATGCAGAGCTTCTTCAAGGCGGAAGTGCTCACCGCGTCCGTGATCTGCGTGGTGTTCGCCCTCGTCGCCGATCTGCTGCTGCTCGGGGTGCAGCGGCTGCTCACGCCATGGACCAGGGCCGCCAAGGCGGTGGGCTGATGGGGACGATCCCCGGCGCGTGGCACTGGCTGACCACGGGCGCCAACTGGACCGGCACCGACGGAGTGCTGCAGCGGCTCGGCGAGCACCTGGTGCTGACCTCCGTGTCGTTGGCCATCGCCTGCCTCGTGGCCCTGCCGGTCGCGATCCTCCTCGGCCACCTCGGCAAGGGCGGCGCGCTCGCCGTGAACCTCTCGAACGTCGGGCGGGCGGTGCCCACCTTCGCCATCCTGGTGCTGCTCATCGTCGCGACGAACTCGGCGCGCTACTGGCCCACCATCATCGCACTGGTGCTGTTCGCCGTACCGCCGCTCCTCACCAACACCTACGTCGGCATGCGTCAGGTCGACCGGGACGCGGTGGAGGCCGCCCGCGGAATGGGGATGACCGGTGGCCAGCTGCTGGCCCGGGTGGAGCTACCGCTCGCGGCGCCCTTCGTCCTGAGCGGGGTGCGTTCGGCCGCCGTCCAGGTCGTCGCCACCGCCACGCTCGCCGCGATTCCCGGCGAGGGCGGCCTCGGCCGCATCATCACCGCGGGCTTCGCCCAGTTCGACACCCCGAAGGTCGTGGCGGGAGCGGTGCTCGTGGCCGCGTTCGCCCTGCTCGTGGAGGGAGTCTTCCTGTTGCTGCAGCGCCTGGTGTCCCCCACGCGGAAGTCCCGACCCGCCCGAAGACCTGCCCGTCCCACACATCAGATGGAGTTCTCATGAGCAAGGCCCTGCGCACCGCCACCGCCGTGGCCGCCGTGGCGGTCCTCTCCGCCGGCCTGGCGGCCTGCGGCGGCGACAGCCTGGAGAAGAGCGGGGGAGGTGGCAGTTCGTCGGCAGGCGGCGGCAAGGGTTCCCTGACCGTCGGCTCGGCCGGGTTCACCGAGAGCACGGTCCTCGCGCAGCTGTACGCGCAGTTGCTGACCGACGCCGGCTACAAGACCACGATCAAGACGGTCGACAACCGCGAGCTCTACGAACCCGCCCTGGAGAAGGGCCAGATAGACGTCGTCCCCGAGTACGCGGCCACGCTCGCGGAATTCCTCAACGCGAAGGCGAACGGCAAGGACGCCGCGCCCGTGGCCTCCTCCGACGTCGACGCCACCGTCACGGCGCTCACCGAACTCGCCGACCCGCGCGGGCTGAAGGTGCTGCCGGCCGGTGAGGCGGTCGACCAGAACGCGTTCGCGGTCACCAAGGACTTCGCGGAGAAGAACAACCTCAAGACCCTCTCCGACCTCGGCAAGTCGAAGATCAAGGTCAAGCTCGCCGCGGGCGAGGAGTGCTCCATCCGCCCCTTCTGCTCGCCCGGCCTGAAGAAGACCTACGGCATAGACGTCACGTCGGTCGACGCCAAGGGCGTCGGCACCGTCCAGGCCAAGCAGGCCGTCAAGGACGGCACCGACCAGCTGGTGCTCACCACGACCACGGACGCCACCCTCGACCAGTTCGGCCTGGTGCTCCTGGAGGACGACAGGGGCCTGCAGAACGCCGACAACGTGCTGCCCGTCGTCAACGCGAAGGAGGCCGGCGGGGCGGACGTCGCCGCGGCCCTGGACAAGCTCACCCAGGTGCTGACCACGGCCGACCTGACCGAGCTGAACAAGCAGGTGGACGCGGAGCGCAAGAAGCCCGAGGACGTGGCCGCCGACTACCTGAAGTCGAAGGGCCTGCTGAAGGGCTGAGGCCCCGGGGCCGACGGACGGTCCCGGACGGACAAGATCGACTAAATGGTGGCGGGAGGGCGTTCGCGTGACGTTTGGTGCACACGCGAGCGCCCTCCGTATTTGTCGTTGTGTGTTCGGTGAGAAATCGGATGCCGCGGCCCCACACGACGCACGGGCACGCTAAGTTCCCTTCCATGCCCCGTGGACGACACCGCCATTCCCAGCCGCTGCACCGGCTGCTCCCGCCCGTGACGGTCGCCGGCTCCGCCGCGGCCCTCGCCGTCGGCGCGCTGGTGATCGGTGATCCGGTGCTGCTCCGTGTGTTCGTCGTCGCGGCGGCCGGTGTCGCCGGTGGCGGCGCCTTCCTGCTGCGCAGCTGGGACCGTGCGGCCGGCAAGCAGGTCGCCGACCTGAAGACCGCGCGTGTGCGCGACGAGTGGCGTGCCGACGAGCGGATCGCGGAGCTCGAGGTGGACCTCGAGGACTCCCGCGAGCTGCGCGGCAAGCTGGAGAACAAGCTGCGCGGCAAGCGCGCCGAACTGGCCCGGCTCCGCACGGAGCACGCGGACCTGCTGCGCCGCTACGCCACCGCCGAGTCCGAGCGGGCCCGCGCCCTGGAGGACGGCCGCGTCGCCAAGAAGGCGGTCGGCTCCGCGCTGCCCGTGCCCTACACCTCGCCGGTCAGCCCGGCCGCGTACCTGCGGGCCGCCTCCGCGCTGCGGGACCTGTCGCGCAACGGCGCCCGCCAGCAGGCCGCGCTCACCGTCGAGGAGGCGCGCCGCCGCGACCTCGCCGACACCGACGAGCCGCAGGGCAGGCACGCGCTGGACCCGGCCGTCCGTGAGCGTCCCGCCGACGCCACCACCAGCGGCAGCGGGAACACCCCGGCGCTGCCGGTGCGCCAGCCCAAGCTCGTCCCGGCGGTCGCAGCAGCCGTGCTGCCGTACGCCAAGCCCAACCGGCAGGCCAGCCGAGCCCAGGGCGGCTTCGACTTCTTCGGCACGAAGAACGAGAAGGCCCGCCCCCAGGAACTGGAACCGGCCGGCGAGGCGGCGCCTGCGGGGGCGGACCTCGCCGACGTCGTCGGGGACGAGGCCGTGGCCGAGCAGGCCGAGGTCATCGACCTGACCGTGCACGACGAGACCGAGCAGCTGGACCTCAGCGAGCTGCGCGCCCAGTCCTCCTGACGCCCGGCTTCCCGACGTCCGGCGGGCCGCCCGCGGGCGGCCCGCCGGTCACTTGTCGATGTCGCCGACGACGAAGAACATCGAGCCCAGGATCGCCACCATGTCGGCGATCAGCGTGCCCGGCAGCAGTACGGCGAGCGCCTGGATGTTGTTGTAGGACGCCGAGCGCAGCTTCAGCCGGTACGGCGTCTTCTCGCCCTTGGAGACCAGGTAGTAGCCGTTGAGCCCGAGCGGGTTCTCGGTCCAGGCGTACGTGTGGCCCTCGGGGGCCTTGAGCACCTTCGGCAGCCGCTGGTTGACGGGTCCCGGGGGCAGCTCGGCCAGCCGGTCGAGGCACGCGTCGGCGAGGTCCAGGGCGACGTGGGTCTGCTCCAGCAGCACCTCGAAGCGGGCCAGGCAGTCGCCCTCGGTGCGGGTGGGGACCTTCAGGGTGTCCGCCAACTCCCCGTAGGCCAGGTACGGCTCGTCCCGGCGCAGGTCGAAGTCGACGCCCGAGGCGCGGGCGATCGGCCCGCTCACCCCGTACGCGTGCACGTCCCGCGCGGCGAGGACGCCGACGCCGCGGGTGCGGCCGCGGAAGATCTCGTTGCCGAGGACCAGGTCGTCGAAGGTCCCCATGCGCGAGCGCACGGCGGCGACGGCGGCCCGGACCCGGCCGTGCCAGCCGCTCGGGAGGTCCTCCTTGAGGCCGCCGACGCGGTTGAACATGTAGTGCATGCGGCCGCCGGAGACCTCCTCCATGACCGCCTGCAGGTCCTCGCGCTCGCGGAACGCGTGGAAGATCGGGGTGATCCCGCCCAGTTCGAGGGGGTAGGAGCCGAGGAACATCAGGTGGTTGAGCACCCGGTTCAGCTCGGCGAGCAGGGTGCGGGTCCACACGGCACGCTCGGGCACCTCCATGCCGAGCATGCGCTCCACGGCGAGCACGACACCGAGTTCGTTGGAGAAGGCGGAGAGCCAGTCGTGCCGGTTGGCCAGCATGATGATCTGGCGGTAGTCCCGGGCCTCGAAGAGCTTCTCGGCGCCCCGGTGCATGTACCCGATGACCGGCTCGGCCGAGCCGATCCGCTCGCCGTCCAGGCTCAGGCGCAGGCGCAGCACCCCGTGCGTCGAGGGGTGCTGCGGGCCGATGTTCAGCACCATGTCGGTGCCTTCGGCCGCGCCGCCGATGCCGATCGTGGTCTCCGTCATGGGCCCAGTTTCCCATCCCTTTACGCGTCCCGGGGCGTGCCCCCCGCAGCTTCCGCGGCGGCCGGCACGGGCTGCTCCAGCCAGAGGAAGCCGCCGAGACCGGACGGCTCGGTGAGCTCGGCCGCCTGACCCGCGCGGGCCAGGGCACGCACGTAGCCGGCGGGGTCGGAGGAGGCCAGGGACAGTGGCGGGCGGGCCCCGGTGACCCCCAGGGCACCCAGGGCCTCGCGCTGGGTGTGCAGGACCGCCCCGGGGCCCGCGCAGGCGTCCATCGCCACGTGCGCCGTGATGTCGCAGGAGCCGTCGGGCACGGGCGGTGAGACCTCGCGGCCCGCCCGGAACGCGGTGAGCGTCCCGTACGGCGGGCGGGCCCCGGCCACGTGGCCGTAGTCGACCGCGACGGCGAGCCCGGTCTCCAGACAGTCCACCGCGGCCGCCCAGGCGGAATCCCGCCAGCGGCCGATCTCCGCCCGGGTCCCGGCCTCCGCGCCCTCGACCGGCCACCAGCGGCGCAGCCAGGCGGCGTCCTCCCCGGACACGGCGTCGCCGAGGCGCTCGGCGCCGTTCGAGGCGCGGACGAGGACGTGGCGGGGCACACCGTGCGCGTCGGTCTCCGCCACCGCGACCGGCACGTTGTCCAGCCACTCGTTGGCGAAGAGCAGGCCCCGCAGGCCCCGCGGGAGCTCGTCGGACCAGGTCACCCGGGCGTCCAGGCCGTCCGGTCGGGGGGCCTTCTCCACCGCGTGGGGCCGCAGGCGGGCGCGCAACGTGGCGGGAACCACATCGAGCACCCCCGTGAGCAGTTCCCCGGCGCCCGCGCCGACGTCCACCAGGGCCAGCTCGCCGGGGTGCCCGAGGTCCGCGTCGACGCGCTCCAGGAGCCGGGCGACGGCGCCCGCGAACAGCGGCGAGGCATGCACCGAGGTGCGGAAATGGGCGGCCGGGCGCTCCCGGCGGAAGAAGCCTCCCGGGCCGTACAGGGCCCGCTCCGTGGCCTCCCGCCACCCCGTCCACGCGGCTGTGCTGTCGATCACGTCTCCACCGTATGTGCACAACCCGGGGCTTCGGACGGTTGAGCGGTCCATCACCGGTTCCAGGTAGGGTGCCGTGGTCAGAGGTGTGTCCGCCCGTGACGGCCGCGGATGAATCGATCATGAACATTCGGCCACCGCGTGAGCGTACGCCTATTGCCGGATGGCCCGGTACTGACAGGTGCTGTGCAAGTGACAGGCAGTGGAAGGTGAAGAGCGGATGACGGCCGGCAACAACGGTGCCCCCGAGCCCGGGAGTGACGACCCCTTCGCGTACCTGTACCGCCAGGACGGCGAGGAGCCGGGTCAGGCGGCTGCTGCCCAGCCCGGTGTGCCCCGCACCTCGTACAACCAGGTGCAGCGGGTCGGTGAGCGGCGCCAGCAGCAGCCGCAGCAGGGCGGCTACGGCTACCCGCAGCAGCAGCCCGCGTACGGCCAGCAGGCGCCCTCCTATGGTCAGCCGCAGCCCCAGCAGGCACAGGCGACCCAGCAGTTCCCCCAGGGCCCCGCAGGCCCGTCGGGACCGGCCGGCGGCGGCAGCCGGCGCGCCGCGTCCCCGCGTGCCGGCGGCCCCAACAGCAAGGGCCTGCTGATCGGCGCCGTCGCCGTGGTCGCCGCCGTCGCGATCGGCATCGGCGTCGCCATGGCGGGCGGTGACGACAAGACCCCGCAGGCGGGCGGCGGCTCCACGCCGACCGCGAGCAGCGACGGCGGCAAGGACGACAGCTCCGGCGAGCCCTCGGCCTCGGCGAGCGCGACCGTTCCGGGAGTCGTGGACGCGGCCACCCTGAAGCTGGCCGGCGGTGCCACGATCGCCACCGGCGTCTCCGGCGGCAAGGGTGCCGACGGCAAGTACGTCGCCGGGATGGAGTCCGTGGGTGCCTCCGCCACGTGGAACTTCTCCGTTCCCGAGGACGGCGCGTACACGCTGTTCGTGGAATACACCGTGCCGGGCGCCGACGGGAACGCCACGATCACCGTCAACGGCGAGAAGCAGCAGCGGCCCATGAGCCTGCGGAACTTCGCGCACGCCAAGCCTGGTGACTACGAGGGCGGCTGGACCAAGTCCTACAGCTACATCCGGCTGAAGCAGGGCGAGAACACGGTGGCCCTGTCCTGCGAGGCGGGCAACCAGTGCAACTACTACCTCGACCAGGTCTCGGTCGAGCAGGGCGAGCACAAGGGCTAACGCCCCGTCTCCTCCGAGCACAGCACCTCGACCCGCCCCAGCAGGTCCTCGTACACCCCGCGGTCGAACTCGCCCGCCACCGGTGCCGCCACGGTGGCCGCCGAGAGGGCGACGGCGCGGGCCAGGCGCCGCGGCCAGTCGAGGCCCTCGACGAGCCCGGAGAGCAGGGCGGCGACGGCGGAGTCGCCGGCGCCGGCGGGATTGCCCGGGAGGGGCGCCGGCGGCCGGGCGGTCCACACGGTGCCGTCCTCGGCGAGGGCGAGCATGCCGTCGGGGCCGAGCGAGGCGGCGACGGCGCGGGCGCCGCGGCGGCGGGCGTCACGGGCGGCGCGCATGGGCTCCGTCGCGCCGGTGAGCCCGGTCAGTTCGGCGGCGTTGGGCTTGACCAGATCGGGCCGGGCGGCCAGGCCGCGCCGCAGCGGCTCACCGCTGGTGTCCAGCAGCACCGGGACGCCAGCGGCGCGGGCGTCCCGCACGAGTTCGGCGTAGCAGCCGACCGGCAGTCCCGGCGGGAGGCTGCCGCACAGCGCCACGGCGCGCGCCGCGCCGCCGTCCAGGAACTTGCGGTACGTACCGAGGAAGGCCGCCCACTCCTGCGAGGTGATCGTCGGGCCGGGCTCGTTGAACATCGTGGTGTCGCCGCCCGACTCGTCCACGACGCCCACCGTCCGCCGGGTGCTGCCGGAAGTGGGCACGAGGGCGTCCGTGACGCCGTCGATCCCCGTCAGGTAGGCCCGCAGCCGGTCACCGGACGCGCCGCCCGCGAAGCCGGTCGCGACGGCCTCGTGGCCGAGCGCGGCGAGGACGCGGGCGACGTTCAGCCCCTTGCCGCCGGGACGTTCCGCGGCCTCCGACACCCGGTGGGTGGTGTGCGGCCGCAGCCGGGGGACGCGGTAGGTCACGTCGATGGCGGCGTTCAGCGTGACGGTGACGATCACCGCATGATCCCTTCGAACAGCGTGTGCGATGGGAAGGGATCATGCCAAAGGAACGCCCGGAGGCACAGACCCCGCCGCCTGGGGGTCCGTCAGGGCTCGACGACCCAGCTGCCCTTCCGCATCACGCCCACGAGGTCGAACGACGCGTCCAGGACCACCAGGTCGGCGTCCTTGCCCGGCTCCAGGGAGCCGATCCGGTCGTAGGCGCCCAGCAGTCGCGCCGGGTTGGCGCTCAGCGCGCGCACGGCGTCGCCGACGGGCAGCCCGTCCACGGTCACCGCCCGCTTGAACGCGGTGTCCAGGGTCAGCGTGGAACCTGCGATGGAGCCGCCCTCGACGAGCCGGGCTACGCCGTCGACGACGTCGACCTCCATCGGGCCCAGCAGGTAGCGGCCGTCGCCGAAGCCGGCCGCGTCCATGGCGTCGGTGATGAAGGCGACCCGGTCGGCCCCGGCGCTGCGGAACGCCATCTCCAGGACGGCCGGGTGCAGGTGGACGCCGTCGTTGATGAGCTCGACGGTGACCCGCTCGTCCTCCAGCAGCGCGGCGATCGGGCCGGGTGCGCGGTGCAGCAGCGCGGGCATGGCGTTGAACAGGTGCGTCGCCACGGTCGCGCCCGCCTCGACGGCCTGCAGGGTGGCCTCGTACGCGGCGTCGGTGTGGCCGACGGCGGCGATGACGCCGTGCTCGGCCAGCAGCCGCACCGAGTCGAGCCCGCCGGGCAGTTCGGGGGCGAGGGTCACCATGCGCGCGGTGCCGCGGGCGGCGTCGAGCAGCTTGCGGACGTCCGAGGGGTGCGGGTCGCGCAGCAGCGAGGGCTTGTGCGCGCCGCGCCGGTGCGGGGAGATGAACGGCCCCTCGAAGTGGATGCCGGCCAGGTCGCCCTGCTCGACCAGTTCGGACAGCAGCGCGGCCTGCCGGGACAGGTCGTCCAGGTCCCCGGTGACCGTCGAGGCGAGCAGGGTGGTGGTGCCGTGCCGCCGGTGGGTGGCGACGCCGGTGAGGACGGCCTCGGCGTCACCGGAGGAGAAGGACGCGCCGCCGCCGCCGTGCACGTGGATGTCGACGAAGCCGGGGACGATCCAGTGTCCGGCCAGGTCGCGGGTGGACGCCTGGAGCGGGTCGTTCGCGACGATCGAGCGGCCCTCGACGGTCAGCCGGCCGTCCTCGACCACGCCGTCCGGCAGCACCACACGGGCACCGGTCAGCACGCTAGTTGCCGCAGTCAAGCGGTCACCTCCACGGAGAGAAGATCCCAGGCGAGCAGCCCTGCGCCCAGGCATCCGGCGGTGTCCCCGAGGGCCGCCGGCACGATGAGGGGGAGTTGCTGGAAGGTCAGCCGCCGCTCGACGGCGGCCCGCAGCGGTGCGAAGAGGGTGTCGCCGGCCTCGGCGAGCCCGCCGCCGACGATCAGTGTTCCCGGGGTCATCAGGGTGATCCCGGTGACCAGGCCGTCGGCGAGGGCGGCGACGACCTCGTCCCACACGGCCGCCGCGCGGGGGTCGCCCGCCTCGACGGCGGCGGCGCAGCCGGCGGCCCCGGCGTCCGGGCTCCCGCCCGCGGCCTCCCAGGCGCGGGCCACGGCGGCGGCGGAGGCAGCCGTCTCCAGGCAGCCCCGCTGGCCGCAGCCGCAGACCGGGCCGCCAGGGCGGACGACGACGTGCCCGAGCTCGGTGGCCTCGACACGGCCCTCGATGCCGATCGCCCCGGCGATGCCGGTGCCCAGCGCCACGAACAGGAAGCGCTCGGCGCCCCGCCCGGCGCCCAGCCGGCCCTCGGCGAGGCCGCCGGCGCGCACGTCGTGGCCGAGGGCGACGGGGGTGCCGTCGAGGCGGCGGGTGAGCAGGTCGCGCAGGGGCGCGTCGCGCCAGCCGAGGTTCGCGGAGTAGACCGCGATGCCGGCCCGCTCGTCGACCAGCCCGGGCACGGCGACGCCGGCCGCGGCGGCGGGCTCGCCGTAAGCGCTTTCGCCGTAGGTACGAAGGTCCGCGGCGAAGTCGAGCACGGAGTCGACCACGGCACCCGGGCCGCGCTCCCGGCCGGTCGGGCGGCGTGCCTCGTGCAGCAGCGTGCCGTCCGCCGCGACCAGGGCGGCCTTCATGCCGGTGCCGCCCACATCGAGGGCGATGACGTGTCTCACGGGGGACAGTGTCGCGCGGGACCCCGCAAAAGGTCTAGTCCACTCGTCGAAAGAGATCGCGTGCCGCGTGCGAACGGGCGCCGGGCGGGGTCGCGGGCGCGAACCCCGAGTGGTGTAGACCTCATAAGGGAGGTCGGGTCGGGACTCCGTGTGACCGGAGGGACACCCGGCGCATCCGCCGGGCGGGGCGCGGATATGGTGGTCGGATGGAACGGGACGAGACCGGGGCGGACGCCCCCGCGGACGGGCTGACGGAGCAGGACCGCGCCGTCCTCGACATCGCCCGCCGCACGTGGGCCGGACCCGGCGCGAAGGAACGCGCCGTCCGCGAACGCCTCGGCATCTCCCCCACGCGCTACTACCAGCTCCTCAACGCCCTCCTCGACGACCCCCGCGCCCTCGCGCACGACCCCGTCACGGTCAACCGCCTCCGCCGCACCCGCGACACCCACCGCACCACCCGCTGACGCCCCCGCCCCGCGCGGCGGTGCGATGGCTGCCCCCGCCGGTGACCGGTTGTCCGGGGTTCGGGCGGCGGGGTGGGAGAGCCGCGCAGGAGCGGTGGATCCGCGGCGGACACCACCAGTCCGCGCCCATCCTTCCGGCACTGCGATGGCTGCCCCCGCCGGTGACAGTTGCCGGGGTCCGGGCGAGTGGGTGGGTGGGAGACCGCCCGCCGCCGGCGCGGCGATGGGGTGGGAGACCCGCGCAGGCGCGGTGGATCCGCGGCGGACACCACGGGTCCGCGCCGATCCTCGCGGCGGTGCGATGTCCGGGGTTCGGATGGGTGGGTGGGAGACAGCCCGCCGCAGGCGCGGCGGACCCGCGGGCGCGACGGCGGGGTGGGAGAGCCGCGCAGGCGCGGTGGATCCGCGGCGGACACCACCAGTCCGCGCCCATCCTTCCGGCAGTGAGATGGGCGTCCCTGCCGGTGACCGGTGGTCCGGGGTTCGGGTGGGTGGGTGGGAGACCGCCCGCCGCAGGCGCGGCGGAGCCGCGGGCGGCGACGGCGGGTTGCCGTGCGGTGGGCGCCGCCGGTCCGCGCGGTGCGAGGTCCCCTCCTTGCGGCGGTGCGATGGGCGTCCCTGTCGGTGACCGGTGGTCCGGGGTTCGGGTGGGTGGGAGACCGCCCGCCGCAGGCGCGGCGGACCCGCGGGCGGCGACGGAGAACACTGCCGGAAGCGGGATGCTTCCGTACGCCGGGCATGCCCCCCGCAGGGGTCGGTATGGTCGGGGGCATGAGCCGCAGCCGCAGGGACGAACTGCCGGTACCCACGACGCCCGAGGGCAAGGACGGCCTGGCCGCACTGCTCGCGGAGCCCCGCAGGGCCGTGCTGGCCCTGGACTTCGACGGGACGCTGGCGCCGATCGTGCCGGATCCGGACGCCGCGCGGGCGCATCCCCGCGCGGCCGCCGCACTGGCCCGGCTGGCGCCGCGGATCGGGTCCGTCGTGGTCGTGACGGGCCGTCCCGCGGGCGTGGCCGTGCGGTACGGGGGCTTCGCCGGCGTGCCGGCCCTGGAGCACATGGTCGTGCTGGGCCACTACGGCGCCGAGCGCTGGGACGCCCGTTCCGGCGAGGTCAAGGCGCCCGGCGCGCACCCCGGGGTCAACGCGGTGCGCGCGGAACTGCCGGGCGTGCTGGACGCGATCGGGGCGTGGCACGGCACGTGGGTGGAGGACAAGGGCCGCGCCGTGGCCGTCCACACGCGCCGCACGGAGGATCCGCAGGCCGCGTTCGAGGCGCTGAGCGGACCGCTGCGCGATCTGGCCGACCGGCACGGGCTGATCGTGGAGCCGGGCCGGATGGTGCTGGAACTGCGGCCGCCCGGCATGGACAAGGGCGTGGCCCTCAACGACTACCTGCGGGAGGTCGGCGCCGGTCCCGTGCTGTACGCCGGTGACGACCTGGGCGACCTGGCCGCCTTCGGGGCCGTGGAGAAGCGGCGCGCCGACGGCCTGCCCGGTGTGCTGGTGTGCAGCGGCAGCGCGGAGGTGGCCGAACTGGCCGCCCGGGCCGACCTCGTCGTGGACGGCCCGGAGGGCGTCGTGGCGCTCGTCGACGCCCTCGCGGACGCCCTGGAGGAGCGGGACGGTCAGGACGGGTCCGAGAGCCAGCCGCCGGTCAGCGACTGAACCGCGGACCCGTCGAGGTCCGCGAGCTTCACGCCCGTGAACTCCCGGGCCCGCGGGGAGGTCTGGACGCGGAAGGGCGGCCGCTCGGCGCCGAGCACCTCGACGATGGGCGCCGCGGCCTCGTCGATGGTCTGGGCGGCCGTGAACGCCTGCGTGGTCCGGTCGAGGTAGTGGGTGAACGCGGGCCGGTAGGGGCCCGCGGCCGCCGCGTACGCGGGGATGTCGATGCCGAGGTTGGCGACGAACTCGCTGCCGACCGCGCCCGGTTCGACGACGCTCACGGTGACCCCGACCGCGGCCGCCACGGGCGCGAGCGCCTCCATGTAGCCCTCGACCGCGAACTTCGCGGCGCAGTAGGCCTCGTTGAAGGGCTGCCCCACGACGCCGCCCACGCTGGTGACGGTGACCAGCCGCCCGGCGGAGGCGCGCAGGTGGGGCATCGCGGCCTTGGTGACCTCGACGACGCCGAAGAAGTTGACCTCCATCGTCGCGCGGACGTCCGCGACCGTCTCCAACTCGATCGTGCCGACGTGCCCGGCGCCGGCGTTGTTGACCACCGCGTCCAGGCTGCCGAACTCCACGACGACGTCCTCCACCACCGCGGCGACCAGCCGGGCGTCGGTCACGTCCAGCCGCTTCACGTGGACGTGTTCGGCGACCCCCGCCCCGGCCGCGGCCTTGCGGAGGGCGTCCGCCTTCCCGGGGTCGCGCATGGTCGCGACGACGTTCCAGCCGGCGCGGGCGGCGGCCACGGCGGTGGCCAGGCCGATGCCTGAGGAGGTGCCGGTGATCAGGACGGTCCTGGGGGTGCCGGTGGTCATGGGGTGGCTCTCGCTCTCTGCCGGGCCGTGCGGGTGCGCAGGTGCGCGGGTGCGCGGGTACTGATGACGGCACCCTAGACAGCCCGGGGGCCTCCGCCCGGTCAGCCCCGGCCCGCGGCGTCCGCGTCGTGGACGAGGAGGGCGATCTGGACCCGGTTGTTCAGGCCGAGCTTGCCGAGGATGCGGGAGACGTGGGTCTTCACCGTCGGCACGCTCATGTGGAGCCCGGCCGCGATGTCCGCGTTGGACCGGCCCTCCCCGATGGCGAGGGCCACCTCGTGCTCCCGCTCGCCCAGCGACGCGAGCCTGCGCCGTGCGGTGGCCCGCGCGCCCCTTCCTCCAGCGCCGGAGTCGGCGACCTGGGCGATCAACTGCCGTGTCACCGCCGGGGACAGCACCGGTTCGCCGGCCGCCACCTTCCGTACCGCCTCGACGATCTCGCGCGGCGCGGTGTCCTTCAGGACGAAGCCCGCCGCGCCCGCGCGCAGCGCCCGCAGTACGTGCTCGTCGGTGTTGAAGGTGGTCAGCACGATCACCTCGGGCGCGCCCGGCCGCGCCCGCAGCGCCTCGGTGGCCGCGAGGCCGTCCACGACGGGCATGCGGATGTCCATCAGCACCACGTCGGGGGAGTGCTCCTGGACCAGTGCCGCCACCTCGCCGCCGTCGGCCGCCTCGGCGACGACCTCGACGTCCGGCGCCCCGCCCAGCATCATCCGCAGCCCGGCCCGCACCAGCGGGTCGTCGTCCACCAGCAGCAGCCGCACCATCGTCACGCCGCCCACGGTAGCCAGGCGCGCAGCCGGAAGTCCCCGCCGGCCCGGCCGTGCTCCAGGTCGCCCCCGGCGAGCGAGGCCCGCTCCGTCAGCCCGATCAGCCCCTGCCCGGCGCCGGGGATGGCCGGCACCACGGCCGCCGCGGCCGGCACCGGGTTGCTGACCTCGACGGTCAGCCCCCGCACGGGACCGCCGGCGAGCCGCACGGTCACCTCCGTGCCGGGGGCGTGCTTGCGTGCGTTGGTCAGCCCCTCCTGCACGATCCGGTACGCCGTGCGCCCCGAGGCGGCGGGCGCCGCCGCCACGGCGTAGTCGTCCGCCTCCAGCACGATCCGCATCCCGGCGTCCCGGGACTCCTCGACCAGTCGCGGCAGGTCGGCCAGCGTCGGCTGCGGCCGTCCGCCCGCGCCGTCCGCCGCACCGGAACCGTCCGGCTCGCGCAGGACGCCGATGATGCCGCGCAGGTCGTCCAGCGCCTGGTGCGCGCTCTCCCGGATCACCCCGGCGGCCCGCTCGATCTCCGCGGGGGACGCCCCCGGGTGGAACTCCAGCGCTCCCGCGTGGACGCTCAGCAGCGACAGCCGGTGCGCCAGCACGTCATGCATCTCCCGGGCGATCTCCTCGCGCGCCTGCCGCCGTCCGCGCTCGGCGTACGAGGCCAGCAACTGGCGCCGGGAGCGTACGTAGAGCCCCCAGCCGATCGAGCCCGCCATGATCACGAAGAAGGTCGTCGCCGAGCCGGTCTCCGGCAGGTCCGGGTCGGGCCCCCGCGCCATGAACAGCGGCAGCGGAGCGAACGCCAGGGCCGCCACCCAGGCCGTCGTGCGCAGCGGCCGGTGCGCCGCCACGGTGAAGACCGCCACCGCGGTCGGGCCGCCGACCAGGTGCGCGAACCACCCGGTCACCAGCAGCACCACCGCCAGCTGCACCGGCCACCGCCGCCGCAGGAACAGCGCCGCGCACGCGGCCGCGCTGACCGCCTGCTCGACGGGCCCGACCTGGGCACCCACCCCGTCCACGGACAGCACGGAGAAGGCCGCCGCACCGAGGAAGACCGCGATGTCGGCGACGATGTCCTTCCGTACGCGTCGCATTCCCCGAATGTACGGTCCCGAGGCGCCGGCACCACCCCCGCGCCCCAGGTCGAGACTTTCGGACGACAGCCCGCGCGCGATCGGCGACTTTCGCCGACAGCCCGCGCGGGCACGTGCTCCCTAGCCTCGTGGCATGAAGGGTTTCCTCGGTTTCCTCAGCTTCGTGCTGCTCTCCCAGGGCATCGGAGGCATCGCCTACGAGCTCACCGGCGGCTGGTTCCGTCTGTGGGCACTGACCCACCGGATCGGCTTCCTGGACGGTTACGAGATCTACGTGTGCGTCCTCCTGCTCGTCCTCGGCGTCGCGGTCCTCTCCGTGGCGGAGTCGGTGGGCAAGCGCTCCTGACGCCCGGTCGCGCCCGGTCGCGCACGGCCCGCCCCGGTCCCCCGTTCCTGTGCGACGGGGGCCGGGGCGGTGGCACATGTAGGGGGTCGGGTCACCAGTTGTTGTTGTCGCGGACGATCGCGGCGCACTCCACGACGGCGCGGGCGGTGGGGATGGGGGTGGTCATGCCGTTCCTGTTCCGGACGGTCACCGTCCACCCGTTGCCGGACCGCTGGCTCGTCAGCACGCTCAGGTCGCTGTTGCTGAGGACGAAGCCGCCGCCGGTGACCTCGGTGCGCGAGGGGCAGCGCGCCGAGACGGTCTGCGTGGCGCCCGAGGGCACGGTGGAGAGGACACCCAGGAACTCGGCGGTCCTCAGCCGCCCGAAGTTGTCACGGTTGCCGCCGCCCTGGACGGGGTTCGAGGCGGCGTCGTCGGCGACCGCGGCGGTGCGCGCGGTGGCGGAGGCGTGGGTGGGACCGGCGAATGCGGTGGTCGTGACGACCGCTGCGGCGACCGTCATGGCTCCGGCGACACCCCAAAGCACCTTACGACGGGGTCGACCGGACATGGTCTTCTTCGCTCGTATGTTCATCTCTCTGCCTTCGAAGATGACGGAAGGAGCTCGCTCCGGGTCGAAGCGATTGCGCTCATCGTCACCTTGTGCGAGGTGTTCCGCACTTTGGGTGACCAAAGAGGATGAACGGCGCCCGGTCGACGATCTGACGGAGCGGCGGTGCGACGCTCGGTCAGCATGCAGGAACGGGCCTCAGATGACGCCGGTGACCGCCCGGGGCTTCACGTGTGGCCGCTGCCGCACGATGCCCGCGCGGACCAGCGAGGCGCCGCGCGGAGCACCCGACGGGGCGTCGGATGCGGGGGCGGCGGTGGAGCAGGGCGGGCAGGGGCCGGTACGGCCGGGGGGCAGCGGGTCGCCGCAGCCGGGGCATTCGGGGAGCGGGGCCGCAGGGGCGGCGGGGTCGCGGGCGGGGCGCGGTGCGGGGAGCTTGTCGCGCAGGCGCCGGGCGATGAAGCCGGCGGGGGAGTGCACGGCGGGCGGCAGCCCGGAGGACAGGGCGGTGCCCAGCTCCAGCTCGCTCGCGCCGTGTGCCAGCCAGCGGGCGGCGAGCGGGGCCAGCCGGGCCGCCTCGGCGACGCCCAGGGCGAGCCTGGCCTCCCGCCGCCCGAGGCGGTGTAGCGCGGCCGCCGCGCGGGCGACCAGCGGCTCGTCGGCGGGGGGTCCGGGGTGGGAGGTGTTCTCCTCCTCCCTGTTCTCCCCCTTGGGGGATGCGCCGACGGCCCGTACGGACGGCGCACCGGCGGTCGGGAGGCTGCCGCTCGGTGCCGCGAAGGCCGCCTCGATCTCCGCGGGGTCGCGCAGCGGCACGTTGGAGACGAGCACCTGGGTGGTCCAGCGGCCGGTCTCGCGGCTCTGCGTGCGGCGGGTGTGCACATAGCCCTCCGCCTCCAGCTGCTGCCGGGCCCGGCGCAGGGCGATGCGTCCCTCGGGCATCTTCTCGCCGATGGACTGCAGGGTCTCCCGGGACCCCTCCGGCAGGGAGAGCGCCCACTGCAACAGCCGTACGGCGGTGCCGTTCAGGCGCGGATGGCGGATGAGGTCGTTCGGCGTCTGGGAGAAGAAACGGGTCGGCGGGATAGCATGGCGGATCATTTGCGGGCTCCTGTGTAAGCCTCGTAGGTGTAGGCCCCCGGCCGGTGTTGGCGCACCACTGGGGGCCGCTTCATGCGCTGGGCACGAAGGGTGATCGGCCGATTACTCTACCGGTGTCCCGGTGTTGTCGGCGACGAAGGAGACGAACGCCGTCCACGCCTCGCCGGTGAAGGCGAGCGCGGGCCCGGCGGGGTCCTTGGAGTCCCGTACGTGCACGGCGCCCGGGGCGTGGGCCACCTCGACGCAGGCACCGCCCTCGCTGCCGCTGTAACTGCTCGTGAACCAGGCGAGTTGGGACGTCATAGCTCCCCCGCAATCTGCTCGATCACTCTGGCGGAGTCCCCCACGCTGAGGGCCTGTGAGCGGATCATCGCATAGCGCTGGTGGAGTTTGCTGACCTCGTCCCGGCCGTGCGCCAGCACGCTGCGGCCCTGGACTTCGAGATAGGCGAGCAGCCGCAGATCGTGGGTCTCCAGCAGGTGCATCGGTCCGTCGAAGCCCGCGTGGGCCTCATGGGAGAGCGGCATCACCTGGACCGTGACGTGGCGCAGCGCCGCGGCCTCCACCAGCCGTTCCAACTGGCGCCGGTGCACCGCCCGTCCGCCGACCGGACGCCGCAGCACCCACTCCTCGATGACGAAGGCGAGCTGCGGCGCCGGGGCGCGGGTCAGCAGTGCCTGCCGGGCCAGCCGGGCCCGCACCCGGCGCTCGACCTCCTCCGTCTCCAGGGTCGGGCAGTAGGCGCCGAGCACCACGCGGGCGTACTCCTCGGTCTGCAGCAGGCCGTTGATGACCTGCGTGTCGTAGGTGTAGAGGCTCACCACCGCGCGCTCCAGCTCCGCGTACTCCTCGAACCAGGAGGGGAACTCCGCCCGTTCGAGATGACGCGCCGCGGACCGCAGCACCCCGCCGCCGTCGTCCAGCAGGGTTCCCGCCCGCTCCACGAACGCCGGCGGCGGCATCCGCTCGCCGCGCTCGATCTTGACCACCAGCGACTTCGAATAGCCGACGTGCGCGGCCAGTTCGTCGGTCGACACCCCACGGGCCTCCCGCAGGGACCGTGCCACGGAACCGAACATCCGCATGCTGGCCGAGCCCTCGCCCTTCGCGGACACGGCACCACCTCCCCGGTACACACGCCGTACACAGCCGCGGACCGGTCCCGACACAACTGATCCGGGGTCAGGTCCGCCCTGGTCAGGCTAGCCACGGCACGGAACCGTTGGACCCATGACGCAGGAATCCCCACCCGCGGCGGCGATGCGCGTCGTCGCCGAGCCCGCCCGCATCGCCGAGGTCCGCCGGGCCGTACGCGAACAGCTCCGCGCCTGGGGGCGCGAGGACCTGGCGTCCGCCGCCGCGCTGTGCGTCACGGAGATACTCGCCAACGTGCACCGGCACGCGGGATCCCCCGAGTGCGAGCTGACCCTGGACGACCTGGCCGCGGAGGGCGTGCGGGCCACGGTCAGCGACCGCTCCCCCGTCCTGCCGGTCCCGGCCCCCGGGCTGCCGGACTGGGCGGCCGAACGCGGGCGCGGCCTGCACCTGATCGCGGCGGCGGCGCACCGGTGGGGCGTGCGGCCGACCCCCGACGGCAAGCAGGTGTGGGTGGTGCTGCGGTGAGGCCCGGCTCGTGGACCTGGCTGGACGACACGGCGTTCGGGCCGGTGGCGTTCCTGCTGCTGGCCCATCCGCACGGGAGCGGGACGGAGGAACTTGCCGCGCTCCTCGGGCTCGCCGAGCCCGGGCGGCGGCTGCCGGAGCTCGGCGAGCGGATCGCCGTCCCGCGTCCCGGGCGGGCCACGGTGCGCGGCCCGGACGGCGGCCCGCTGCTGGAGGTCGCGGCCGGGGACCGGTGGTCCGCCTTCGTCTCGGGCGGCGGACCGGTCGCGCTCGTCGTGGGGCTGGACCCGCTCGCCCGCCGCGCGCCGCTGCCGGAGGTGGAGACCTACCTCGCCCTGGGCACGACCGCCGGACGCATCCGGCTGGGGATCAGCCGGCGGGCGCGCTCACGTTCCTAGCCCAGCGCCCGCAGCTGGTCCAGGAACCACTGTTGCGGGGGGAGCGCCGTCGAGGCCGCCGCGAGTCGCTTGGTGGCCTCGGCCCGCTCGCCGTGCGAGACGGACAGCGCCTGGTGGAGGGCGTTGGCCGTGGCCCGGATGTCGTACGGGTTGACCACGAACGCGTCGTCGGCCAGCTCCTCGTACGCCCCCGCCTCGCGGGAGAGCACCAGCGCCACGCCGTCGTCCGAGACGACCGGGATCTCCTTGGCCACCAGGTTCATGCCGTCGCGGATCGGGTTGACCAGCGCGACGTCCGCCAGGCGGTAGGCGGCCAGGGAGCGCGCGAAGTCGTCCTTGACGTGCAGGACCACCGGCTGCCAGCCCGGCGTGGCGAACTCCTCGTTGATCTCCTCGGCCAGGTCGGAGACCTCGTCCGTGTACTCCCGGTATACGGCCAGGTCGTGACGGGAGGGGTAGGCGAAGGCGATGTGCACCACGCGCCCCTGCCATTCGGGGTGGTCGCGCAGCAGCTGCGCGTACGCGAGCAGGCCGCGGATGATGTTCTTCGACAGCTCGGTGCGGTCCACGCGCACGATGACCTTGCGGTCCGGACCGCCCACGGCCTCCTGCAGCGACGCCAGGCGCTCGTCCACGTCCGGCTGGTGCGCCCGCTCCCGCAGGAAGTCGGCGTCCGCGCCGAGGCCGTGCACCCCGATCCGCGTGGTGCGGCCCTTGTAGGTGATCGTGAGGCTGCCCTCGTCACGGATGACGGAGGCGCCCAGGACGTCGGCGCAGCACGCGGCGAAGGCGTCCGCCCAGCGCCGGGTCAGGAAGCCGGCCCGGTCGGCGCCGAGGATGCCGCTCAGCACCTCCGCGGCGACGTCGTCGGGCAGCAGGCGGAAGTAGTCCGGCGGGGCCCACGGGGTGTGCGAGAAGTGGCCGATGCGCAGGTCGGGGCGGCGCGAGCGGAGCAGCTGCGGCACCAGCGCCAGGTGGTAGTCCTGCACCAGGACGGCCGCGCCCTGGCCCGCCTCGTCGGCCAGCGCGTCGGCGAAGGCGGCGTTGTACGCCACGTACGCCGCCCACTGCTCGCGGAAGTCCTCGTCGAAGACGGGTTCCAGCGGGGTCTGGAACAGCATGTGGTGGATGAACCACAGCACCGAGTTGGCGATGCCGTTGTAGGCCGACGCGAAGGTGTCCGCCGGGATGTCCAGCATCCGTACGTGCTGGCCGCCGGTGTCGGCGGTGGGCAGCCGGCCCGTGCCCCCGGAACTGCGCAGGACGGCGGCCCGGTCCCCCTCGCCGAGCGCCGCGCAGACCCAGACGGCGTCCGCGTCCGGCCCGATCGCGCTCAGGCCCGACACGAGTCCGCCGCCGCCGCGGCGGGCGGTGAGCGTGCCGTCCTCGCGGAGGCTGTACGACACGGGGCCGCGGTTGGACGCGACCAGTACGCGCGCGGCATGCGATGCGACCATGCGGCCAGCCTAGCCACGCATCCCCGGCCGCAAACGTACGAGCTAGCCCAGCCGGGGGTTTCCGGCCGTGACCTGTTGCGGGTCGCCGCGGGTTCGGCCTGGGGGGTTGCGGGCAGTCGTCCCGCTGGGCGGGACGGGTGGGCGCACCCCACCCACCGGCGTGCACACGCCGACGACACCCGCGGTACCGCACAGGCGCGGCGCCGTCGGGGGTTTGTGCCTACCCGTTCCGCCTGGCGGCGGACCGCCTGCCCACAAACCCCGGGTCAGGCGTCACGCCACCGCGCGGTGGGCGTATTCGGGGACCGTCCGCATCGGGGGGCGCTCATCCGTCGCGACCTCGTGGACGCGGGGCTCGAAACCGCCGTCCGGGGAGCGGTCGAACTGCGTGAGGACGGGCCGCACGAGATGGCCCCTGGCCAAGCGGATCTGCGCCGTCCGGTAGATCGCCGCGGCCATGCGGCCCAGTGCCTGGCCGTCCTGGTGCCGGTGGTGCCGGACCCCCACGTCGACCTGGGCCAGCGCGTCGAGCCCGACCGTGTTGAGCGCGTCCACCAGCAGCCCGAGCTCGACCCCGTACCCGACGGGGAACGGCAGCCGCTCCAGCAGCGAGCGGCGCGCCGCGTACTCGCCGCCCAGCGGCTGGACGAAACCCGCCAGCTGCGGCCAGTGCAGGTTGAGCAGCGGCCGCGCCACCAGCTCCGTCACCCGGCCCCCGCCGGCCGGGACCACCGTGCCGCCGGTCTCCAGGGGCCGGTCGTACATCGCCTTGACCAGCTGCACGTCCGGGTCCGTGAGCAGCGGCCCGACGATCCCCGACACGAACCGCGCGTCGAACTCGCGCAGGTCGGAGTCGACGAAGCAGACGATCTCCCCGCGCGTCACGAGCAGCGAGCGCCACAGGACCTCGCCCTTGCCGGGCAGCGCGGGCAGCCGCGGGAGCACCTCGTCCCGGTGGACGACGACCGCGCCCGCGGCCGCGGCGACCTCGGCCGTGCGGTCGGTCGACCCGGAGTCCAGCACGACGAGTTCGTCGACCAGCGGCACCGCCTCGCTCATCAGCTCGCGGCGGATCGTCCCGACGATCGCCCCGACCGTGGCCTCCTCGTCGAGGGCGGGCAGCACGACGCTGACCGTGCCGCGCGCGCCCGCGGCGCGCTTGGCGGCGAGCAGTTGCGGCAGGGGCCTGTGGTCGGCGGTCCAGGACCGCCGCTGCAGCCAGCCGGCCACCTCGTCGAGCACCGGGTTGCTCCGTTTCTGCCCGTCTCGCAGGACGGACGGCCCATGACCAGGTTCGAGGTCGTCGGTTACAGTCTTGAACACGAGGCATGACCATCGTATGTCCGCGGTGATCGCGCCCCGTCCGACAAATGCCCGGGCCCTGCGCCCGGTGCCATACCGCTCATCCAGAGGGGCAGAGGGAACGGCCCGTTGAAGCCCCGGCAACCCTCCCGCCGACCGCGAGGTCCAGGTGGGGAAGGTGCCAATTCCGTCTCGCGGCGAAATGCGCCGTGAGGAAGATGAGGAGAAAGGGCCTCGCCTGACATGGCTGCGCAGACCGTTGCACCCGCGTCCACCGATTCCGCCTTCGGCCCCGCGTCCGCGCTCTCCTGCCGCGAGTGCGGTGAGCGTTTCCCGCTGGAACCCATCTTCGCCTGCGAGGTCTGTTTCGGGCCGCTCGAAGTGGCGTACGACCTCCCGGGCGGCGACCCCGAGACCCTCCGCAAGCGGATCGAGTCCGGGCCGGACAACATCTGGCGCTACGCGCCGCTGCTGCCCGTCCCCGCGGACGTGGCCTCCAAGCCCAACCTCAACCCGGGCTTCACCAAGCTGGTCAAGGCGGACAACCTCGCCCGCGAACTGGGCGTCACCGGCGGCCTGCACGTCAAGGACGACTCCGGCAACCCGACCCACTCCTTCAAGGACCGGGTCGTCGCCATCGCCCTGGAGGCCGCCCGCACCTTCGGCCTCACCACCCTGTCCTGCTCCTCCACCGGCAACCTGGCCGGCGCCGTGGGCGCCGCGGCCGCCCGGGCCGGCTTCCACTCGTGCGTGTTCATCCCGCACGACCTGGAGGAGGGCAAGGTCGTCATGGCCGCGGTCTACGGCGGCGAGCTGGTCGGCATCGAGGGCACCTACGACGACGTCAACCGCTTCTGCAGCGAGCTGATCGGCGACCCGATCGGCGAGGGCTGGGGCTTCGTCAACGTCAACCTGCGCCCCTACTACGGCGAGGGCTCCAAGACGCTCGCGTACGAGATCTGCGAGCAGCTGGGCTGGCGCCTGCCGGACAACATCGTCATCCCGATCGCCTCGGGCTCGCAGCTGACGAAGATCGACAAGGGGCTGCGGGAGCTGATCAAGCTCGGCCTGGTGGAGGAGAAGCCCTACCGCATCTACGGGGCGCAGGCCGAGGGCTGCTCCCCGGTCTCGACCGCCTTCAAGGCCGGCCACGACGTGGTGCGCCCGCAGAAGCCGAACACGATCGCCAAGTCGCTGGCCATCGGCAACCCGGCCGACGGCCCGTACGTGCTGGACATCGCCCGCCGCACGGGCGGCGCCGTCGAGGACGTCACCGACGAGCAGGTGGTGGACGCCATCCAGCTGCTCGCCCGGACCGAGGGGATCTTCGCCGAGACGGCCGGCGGCGTGACGGTCGGCGTGCTGCGCAAGCTCATCGAGAACGGGCAGCTCGACCCGGCCGGTGAGACCGTCGTCCTCAACACCGGCGACGGCCTCAAGACGCTGGACGCCGTCGCACCGACCTCCCGCCCCACGGCCACCATCCGCCCGAGCCTCGACGCGTTCCGCGCCGCAGGCCTGGCGGGCTGACCCCGACCGCACCGGCCGACCCAGACTGAAGGTGAACCCAGCATCATGAGCGCTACCGTCCGCATCCCGACCATCCTCCGCACCTACACCGGCGGCCGTGCCGAGGTCCCCGCCGAGGGCGGCACCCTGGCCGAGGTCATCGACTCGCTGGAGCAGAGCCACCCCGGCATCTCCGCGCGGGTCCTGGACGACACGGGCAAGCTGCGCCGTTTCGTGAACGTCTACGTCAACGACGACGACGTCCGCTTCTCCGAGGGTCTGCAGACCACGGTGGGCGAGGGCGCGTCCGTCTCGATCATCCCGGCGGTCGCCGGAGGCTGCTGAGCCGCACGGCCCGCGGGCGACAGGGGGTGCCGGGGACCACCCGCACCCCCTGTGTGCGGAGCGGTAGTTGAAGGCCTGTACAGTTGCCCTCGACGGCTCGCAACTCCCTGCAACGCTCTGCGCAACCCCTCTTCCCCGGGGTGGCCTTGTCGACGATTTATCGCCAAATTCACGTCGCGTTTGTCGCGTTGGCCGCTTATGTCCGGTCCGAGTTGCCCCGGATTATTCGCCGATCAGGCTCTTCTTCCGATTCTCCGTGCCCGGAATTCTCGTCCGATTGACCTGTTGCAGACAGCGTCCGGGCAGATACATTCAGCCGCGGTCGACGCGTTCCGGCGCACGCCCCCTTGGCTGTAGGGGGTGAGGTCTGACCCGGGTCCGCGAGGTGCGGGTCTGCGAAGGGCCAGCAATAGGGGAGTTAGGAATGGCTCAGGGCACCGTCAAGTGGTTCAACGCGGAGAAGGGCTACGGCTTCATCGCGGTCGACGGTGGTGCGGACGTCTTCGTGCACTACAGCGCGATCCAGATGGACGGCTACCGCACCCTCGAGGAAGGTCAGCGGGTCGAGTTCGAGATCTCGCAGGGCCAGAAGGGGCCGCAGGCGGACATGGTCCGTCTCGCAGCCGGCTGACGCGCCGCGCATCGGCCACGGAGCACTTTCGCGTACGGCCGCTCAAACGTACGCGTCGAGGCCCGCCCCCGCACGGGGGCGGGCCTTCGTGCTGTCCGGGGCGGCCGCGGACCCGACCTGCGGGTTGTCCACGACCCCGGCCAAGCGGCTTGCACTCTCCTGGGGCGAGTGCTAATCATTGGCGTTAGCACTCTGACGTTGAGAGTGACAAAGGACCGAGTGGGTGAGGCCCGCTCGACCGTCGTAAAGGAACCGGCGGGAGGGCAGGCCGTCCGTCGCGGGCGCCGGCACGGTCCTGGAGTAATCCTTCCCCGCAGCCCTGTGCCGCGGGGGGACCCCAAGTCCGGGAGGACCACTTCACATGGCCAAGATCATCGCGTTCGACGAGGAGGCACGGCGCGGTCTCGAGCGCGGGATGAACCAGCTCGCCGACGCCGTCAAGGTCACCCTTGGCCCCAAGGGCCGCAACGTCGTCCTCGAGAAGAAGTGGGGCGCCCCCACGATCACCAACGATGGTGTGTCCATCGCCAAGGAGATCGAGCTCGAGGACCCGTACGAGAAGATCGGCGCCGAGCTGGTCAAGGAGGTCGCGAAGAAGACGGACGACGTCGCCGGTGACGGCACGACGACCGCGACCGTCCTCGCCCAGGCGCTGGTCCGCGAGGGCCTGCGCAACGTCGCCGCCGGCGCCAACCCGATGGCGCTCAAGCGCGGCATCGAGAAGGCCGTCGAGGCCGTCTCCGCCGCCCTGCTGGAGCAGGCGAAGGACGTGGAGACCAAGGAGCAGATCGCCTCCACCGCCTCCATCTCCGCCGCCGACCCGCAGATCGGCGAGCTCATCGCCGAGGCGATGGACAAGGTCGGCAAGGAAGGCGTCATCACCGTCGAGGAGTCCCAGACCTTCGGTCTGGAGCTGGAGCTCACCGAGGGCATGCGCTTCGACAAGGGCTACATCTCGGCGTACTTCGCCACCGACCTGGAGCGTATGGAGACGTCCTTCGACGACCCGTACATCCTGATCGTCAACTCCAAGATCTCCTCGGTCAAGGACCTGCTCCCGCTGCTGGAGAAGGTCATGCAGTCCGGCAAGCCGCTGCTGATCATCGCCGAGGACGTCGACGGCGAGGCGCTGTCGACCCTGGTCGTCAACAAGATCCGCGGCACCTTCAAGTCCGTCGCGGTCAAGGCCCCGGGCTTCGGCGACCGCCGCAAGGCCATGCTCGGTGACATCGCCATCCTCACCGGTGGCACCGTCATCTCCGAGGAGGTCGGCCTCAAGCTGGAGAACGCCGGTCTCGACCTGCTCGGCCGCGCCCGCAAGGTCGTCGTCACCAAGGACGAGACCACGATCGTGGACGGCGCCGGCGACCAGGACCAGATCCAGGGCCGCGTCAACCAGATCCGTGCCGAGATCGAGAACAGCGACTCGGACTACGACCGCGAGAAGCTCCAGGAGCGTCTGGCGAAGCTGGCCGGCGGCGTGGCCGTCATCAAGGCCGGTGCCGCCACCGAGGTCGAGCTCAAGGAGCGCAAGCACCGCATCGAGGACGCGGTGCGCAACGCCAAGGCCGCCGTCGAGGAGGGCATCGTCGCCGGTGGTGGCGTGGCCCTGCTCCAGGCGTCCAACGTCTTCGAGAAGCTCGAGCTCGACGGCGACGAGGCCACCGGTGCCGCGATCGTGAAGCTGGCCCTGGAGGCCCCGCTGAAGCAGATCGCCGTCAACGCCGGCCTCGAGGGTGGCGTCGTGGTGGAGAAGGTGCGCAACCTGACCCCGGGCCACGGCCTCAACGCCGCCACGGGCGAGTACGTCGACCTGATCGGCGAGGGCATCATCGACCCCGCCAAGGTCACGCGCTCCGCGCTGCAGAACGCGGCCTCCATCGCCGCGCTCTTCCTCACCACCGAGGCCGTCATCGCCGACAAGCCGGAGAAGGCCGCTGCGCCGGCCGGCGGCGGCATGCCCGGCGGTGACATGGACTTCTGATCCTCCGGGATCAGGACTCCGCACCACGGCAGAAGACCGAGGGCGGTACCCCACGCGGGGTACCGCCCTCGGGCGTTTCCGGCTGCCGCCCGGTCACGGGACGGCGACCGGTGCGTCGAGCAGATCGCGCCAGGTGCGCACCGCCTCGGCGTCGACCGGCCCGGCCCAGCCGCCGGGGCGGACCGCGCCCCCGACGTGGAAGGCGTCGATGCCGCCCGCGAGCAGCCGCGGCAGGTGCTCCGCGCGGAGCCCGCCGCCCACCATGAGCTGGGGCTCGCCGGGACGGCCCGCCTCCGCCAGCAGATGGCCGAGCCCGGCGTCCACCCCGCGCGCGGAGCCCGCCGTGAGGAAGGTGTCCAGCCCGGGCAGCCCGCGCACCGCCGAGCGCACGCCCTCCCGGTCGGCGGAGTGGTCGATGGCACGGTGGAAGGTCCAGCGGGCACCGGAACCGATCGCGTCGACCAGCAGGCGCACGGCGGCCAGGTCCGGCGCGCCCGACGCGTCGAGGAACCCGAGCACGAACTCGTCGGCGCCCTCGCCGCGCAGCGCCGCGGCGGCGGCGCAGAGCGCGTCCGTCTCGCGGGTGCCCCCCACGGCGAAGTCGGCGCGGGCCCGCAGCATCACCCGGACCGGGATGTCCACCGCGGCCCGGACGGCGGCGAAGGTCTCCAGGGACGGCGTCAGGCCGTCCGCGGCCATGTCCGTGACCAGTTCGAGGCGGTCCGCGCCGCCCGTCCGGGCCGCGAGGGCGTCGTCGGCGTCGAGCGCGATCACTTCGAAAATTGGTCTAGACATATCTCTAGGGTGTCACATGCCCGCAGGTGCCCGCGACCCCCCGTACCGCACAATGACCTTCATGGCTGACACCGCACCCGAAACCGGCTCCGCCCTCCTCGCCCGCTGGTGCGACCTGCTGCGCCGCTGCCAGACGGAGTCCGTCGACCCGGTGCCGTACGGCAAGGACCTGATCGCCCGCTGGGCCGAGCCGCACCGCCGCTACCACACCACCACCCACCTCACCGCCGTCCTCGACCACGTCGAGGCCCTCGCCGGGCACGCCGAGGACCCGGACGCCGTGCTGCTCGCCGCCTGGTTCCACGACGCCGTCTACCGGCCCGACCGCTCGGAGAACGAGGAGCGCAGTGCCCGGCTCGCCGAACGCGCGCTCCCCGAGGCCGGGGTCCCGGACGCGATCACCGCCGAGGTCGCCCGCCTGGTCCGGCTCACCGTCACCCACCATCCCGCCGAGGGCGACCGGGACGGCGAGGTCCTCAGCGACGCCGACCTGGCCGTCCTCGCCGGCGACCCCACCGCCTACGCCGAGTACGCGGCCGCCGTCCGCGAGGAGTACGGCTTCGTCCCCGACGACGCCTTCCGCGCCGGCCGCGCCGACGTCCTGCGCCAGCTCCTGCGGCTGCCCCGGCTGTTCCGCACGCCGGAGGCGTACGGGCGCTGGGAGGCCACCGCCCGGCGCAACCTCACCACCGAGCTGGAACTGCTCGCCCCCGGCGACGTGGACGACGCCCGTCGATGACTGCGGCGCGAACCGATGACTCCGGTGCGCGCGGGCGGTCTTGTCCGTGCGGGGAGCCGCCCGCGGCACGCGACGAAGGGGTACGACAGCGATGACCGACGACACGCAGGTGCAGGCCGCCGTCGCGGCCGAGTTCAGGGACCTGGCCGACCTGCTCGACGGGGCCCCCGCCGCGTGGTGGGACACCCCCTCGCTCTGCGAGGGCTGGCGGGTGCGCGAGGTCGTGGCGCACATGACGATGGCGGCGCGCTACTCGCAGGAGGCGTTCATGGCGCTCCTCGCCGAGCACGGCTTCGACTTCACCCGGCTGTCCGACGCCGTCGCCGAGCGGGACGGCGCACTGCCCACCGGGGAACTGGTCGGCTGTCTGCGCTCCGAGGTGATGGGGCGGTGGCAGCCACCGGGCGGCGGTGCCCACGGCGCGCTCAACCACGTGGTGATCCACGGGCTGGACATCACCGTGCCGCTCGGCACGGGGCGCCGCGTCCCGGGGGAGACCCTCGGCATCCTCCTCGACGACCTCACCGCGGGCGGTGGGCACGCGCACTTCGGCGTCGCCGTCGAGGGCCGGCTGCTGCGGGCCACCGACCAGGACTGGTCTTACGGTTCCGGCCCGGAACTGCGGGGCACCGGCGAGGACCTGGCCCTGGCGATGTGCGGGCGCCGGCTCCCCGCCGGCCGGCTGGAGGGCGAGCCGCTGTGAGCGGGGCCGGGTCGATGCACCTAGGCCGTGTCGTCACATGAACTCCCCCAGCTCCGTTGGGGGTGCCCCCACCGCCCGAAGGGCGGGCCCAGCGGCTCCCCCAGCTCCGCTGGGGCCCCCAGGTGCGGTGCATCGCAAGGCGGAGAGCCGTCCTCGTGGTGGGCTACTCGGACGATGCGACGACTCCCCCGGGCCGGAGGCTGGGGGAGTGCCGTGCCTGGGGGCACCTCCCAGCGCCAGCGGGGGGAGCGGCGCGGGGTGGGGGCACCCCCGGCCGAAGGTTGGGGGAGGGCATGTGACGACACCGCCTAGGTCCTGCCGGCCTCACCCTGGGGGGACCTGCGCTTGGGGCGGCGCAGGCCGGCCTCGGTGAGGTGGCGCAGCAGTTCCTTGCTGCCGACCTCGACGGCGCCCGCGGCGACGGCCGAGGCGTAGCGCTCGCTGGGGACGTCGTAGTGGTCGGCGTCGAAGGCGCGGCGGGGGGCGCCGATGGCGGCGGCGAAGGCGTGGAGCTCCTCGTACGAGGTGTCGCTCACCATGTGGGACCACATGCGGCCGTGGCCCGGCCAGGTCGGCGGGTCGATGTAGACGGTCACGTCAGCGGGGCCCGCCGAGGGTCGCGGACAGGCCGCCCACGGGGGCGACGGCCTCGCCGAGCGACTCGCACACCCAGTGCGGGTCGGGGCCGAGTTCGGGCTCCACGTCGAGGGCGTGCGGGTCGGCGCAGCGAGGGCAGAGCGGCCAGCGGCCCATGCGTTCGAGCAGGGCGTCCTTGACGTCCTGGGCGACCAGCCCCGCGACGAACGCGGCGCCGTCGGGCCACTGCTCCACCCACCAGCGGCGCTGGGAGACGGCGTCCTCGACGAGCGAGACGATGTGTGCGTCGGCGACGCCGGTCGCGGTCAGGTCGGCGAGGACGAGCGCGCGGGCGCTGTGCAGGGCCGCCTCCAGGCCGGCGGAGGAACCGGGTGCGTCAGGATCCATGGCCCCCATTGTGGACCAACCGCCGCGCAGGCGTCCTTGACGCCGTCAGGAGGTGAAAATAGCTTTCGTCCGTGGCCGAGAAGATGAAGGAAACCTTCAACACGGGTGGGCTGGCCGCCAAGGTCAGGACCATGGCCCCGTCCATGACCCGGTCGATGCAGCGGGTCGCGGAGGCCGTGGCCGCGGACCCGGCGGGCTGCTCCCGGCTCACCGTGACGGCGCTCGCGGCCCGTACGGGGACGAGCGAGGCCACCGTGGTGCGCACCGCGCGCGTGCTGGGCTACCCCGGCTACCGGGACCTGCGGCTCGCGCTGGCCGCGCTGGCCGCCCGCGTGGAGGCGGGGGCACCGCCCGCCGTCACCCCGGACATCGCGGTGGACGACCCGCTGGCCGACGTGGTCGCCAAACTCGCGCTGGACGAGCAGCGGTGCCTGGCCGACACCGCCGCCCAGCTGGACGTGACCCAGCTGGAGGCGGCCGTGGCCGCGCTGGCCGCCGCCCGCCGCATCGACGTCTACGGGATCGGGGCGTCCAGCCTGGTCGCCCAGGACCTGGTGCAGAAGCTGCTGCGGATAGGCCTGGTGGCGCACGCCCTGGGGGACCCGCACCTCACCCTCACCAACGCGGTCCAGCTGCGCCAGGGCGACGTCGCCGTGGCCATCACGCACTCCGGCCACACCCACGACGTGGTCGAGCCGCTGCGCGCCGCCTTCGACCGGGGCGCTACCACCATCGCCGTGACCGGCCGGGTGGACGGCACCGTCACCCAGTACGCCGACCACGTGCTGCTCACCTCCAGCGGCCGGGAGAGCGAACTGCGCCCGGCCGCCATGGCCAGCCGCACCAGCCAGCTGCTGGTGGTGGACTGCCTGTTCGTCGGGGTCGCCCAGCGCACGTACGACACCGCGGCCCCGGCCCTGTCCGCCTCGTACGAAGCCCTCGCCCACCGCCACAGCCCGCGAAGGAATCACCCGCAATGACGCACGCCGAGCTCCGTCGCGAGCTGGACCACCTCGGAACCGAGGCCTTCCGTGCCGAGCTCGCCGAGGTCGACCGGCTCGCGACGCTCGACATCGCCCGGCTGATGAACGCCGAGGACGGCACCGTGGCGGCCGCCGTCGCCGAGCAACTGCCCGTCATCGCCGCCGCCGTCGACGGCATCGCCGCGCGCATGGCCCGCGGCGGCCGCCTGGTCTACGCGGGCGCGGGCACCGCGGGACGGCTCGGCGTGCTCGACGCCAGCGAGTGCCCGCCGACCTTCAACACCGCGCCGGGCCAGGTCAGCGGCCTCATCGCGGGCGGGCCCACGGCGATCGTGGACGCGGTCGAGGGCGCCGAGGACAGCGGGGAACTGGCCGCCGCCGACCTGGACGCCCTCGGGATCGGCCCGGACGACACCGTGGTCGGGGTCTCCGCCTCCGGCCGCACCCCGTACGCCGTCGGCGCCGTGGAGCACGCCCGCGCGCTGGGCGCGCTGACCGTCGGACTGTCCTGCAACCCGGGCTCCGCGCTGGCCGCCGCGGCCGACCACGGCATCGAGGTCCTCACCGGCCCGGAGTTCCTCACCGGCTCCACCCGGCTGAAGGCGGGCACGGCGCAGAAACTCGTCCTCAACATGCTGTCGACGATCACGATGATCAGGCTGGGCAAGACGTACGGGAACCTGATGGTCGACGTGCGCGCCTCCAACGACAAGCTGCGCGCCCGGTCCCGGCGGATCGTGGCCCTGGCCACCGGCGCGCCCGACGACGAGATCGAGGCCGCCCTCACCGCCGCCGGCGGCGAGGTCAAGAACGCCGTCCTCGTCGTCCTCGGCGGCGTGGACGCCCCGACGGCCGCCCGGCTCCTGGCGGAGGCGGACGGCCATCTGCGCGCGGCACTGCTCGCGGCCGTCGCCGACGACCGCGGGTGAGCCTGCGCGCGCGGGCGTGGGGTCACGCCGCGCGGAGCGCCTGCGGGAGGGGCGCCGCGTGGAGGACCGCCAGGCCCGAGACGGCGCGGGTCAGCGAGACGTACAGGCGGCGCAGGCCGGTGCGCTCGTCGGGCTCGCCGTCGACCACCGCGGCGGGCTCGTCCAGTACGACGTAGTCGTACTCCAGGCCCTTGGCCAGGGAGGCCGGGACGAGCGTGAGGCGGACCTCGGGTGTGGTCTCCTCACCGGGTGACAGGTACGGCAGGCCGGCCGCCGCCAAGGCCTCGGCCAGTGCGGGCACGCGCGCGTCGGCGGCGATCAGGCCGATGGACCCCTCGCGGTCCAGGGCCTGCCGGCAGGCGTCGAGCACGGCCGGGGTCAGGCCGCCCGCCGGGACCTCGGTCACCGAGAAGGCGCCCGGGTTCTCCCGGACGGAGGTCGCCTCCTTCAGGCCGGGTGCGATCTCGGGCAGCAGCCGGGAAGCGTAGGCGATGACCTCCAGCGGGACGCGGAAGCCCTGGGTCAGTTCCTCGACCCGCGAACCCGGCTTGCCGAGGTGCTCCAGCGCCTCCTCCCAGGTCCCCGTCGCCCACGGGGTGGTGCCCTGGGCGAGGTCGCCCAGCACGGTCGCGGAGCCGGTGGAGCAGCGGCGGCCCACCGCCCGGTACTGCATGGGGGAGAGGTCCTGGGCCTCGTCCAGCACGACGTGGCCGAGCGAGGCCGTGCGGTGCACCAGGTCGTGGGCCTCGTCGACCAGCACGGCGTCGGCGGCCGACCACGTGGCGGAGGCGGCCGAGCGGGCGGGCTTCTCCCAGAGGATCTCCTTCTGCTCCTCCTCGGTCAGCACGCCTTCCGCGCACACGGCCAGGAACTGCGGATCGGACAGCAGCCGCAGCACCGTCTTCGCCGGGTCCACCGGCGGCCACGCCTCCTTCACGGCCGCCTTGACCGCCGCGTTGCGCGCGACCGCGTCCTGCACCCGGTCGTCGGGGGCCTCCCCGGCCGCCTCCATCCGGACCAGCACGGCGTGCGCGATCCGCTGCGGCAGCGCCTCGCGGGCGGCGCCGTAGCGGATGTCACGCTCCATCAGCTCGCGGACCAGCTCCTCCAGTTCGTACGCCGGGACGCGCCAGCGGCGCGAGCCGCGCACCACGACCACCGGCTCGGTGGGCATCCGGATGCCGGAGCGGACCGCGCGCCGCAGCACCTCGGCCATGCGCGCGTCGCCCTTGACGCCGGCGGCGGCCGCCGAGTCGGTGCCCTTGACCGGGACGTGGGCGACCAGGTCGTCGACGGTGGCCTGCTTGACGCTCAGCTCGCCCAGGGCGGGCAGCACCTGCTCGATGTAGTGCAGGAAGGACGCGTTGGGGCCGATGACGAGGGTGCCGGTGCGGGCCAGCCGTTCGCGGTGCGCGTAGAGCAGGTACGCCACCCGGTGCAGGCCGACGGCGGTCTTCCCGGTGCCGGGCGCCCCCTGCACGCAGACCGTGCCGCCGACCCCGGCGCGGACGATCTCGTCCTGCTCGGGCTGGATGGTGGCGACGATGTCGCGCATCGGGCCGACGCGCGGCCGCTCGATCTCCTGCTGGAGCAGCTTGCTGGAGGTCTGCGCCTCGTCCGGGTCGGTGAGGTGCTCGTCCTCGTACGCGGTCAGCTCCCCGCCGGTGTAGCCGAAGCGGCGACGCAGCGCGACGTCCTGCGGGTCGGTGCGGGAGGCCCGGTAGAAGGGCTGGGAGACCGGCGCGCGCCAGTCGACGACCATGGGGTCGCCGTCCGCGTCGTGCACGTGGCGCCGGCCGATGTAGAAGCGGTGACCGGCTTCGGCGCCGTCCGCGTAGTCGAGACGGCCGAAGAACAGCGGGGTGTGGGCGAGGTCCGCGAGCGCCTTGATGCGGGCGGTGATCTCCGACTGCAGCACTTCCGCGTTCACCCAGTTGGCGGTGACGTCCCGGATGTCGAGGGCCTCGACGTCGGCGCGCATCGCGCGCAGGGCGGAACGGGACGAGGCGAGGTGGGAGCGTTCGCGGTCGAGCGGATTGTCGGTGGTGAGGGACTGTTCCCCTGGCACGGGTTGCCTCCGGCGGCACGTAGGGCATGGCTCAGCCGGCCCCTGACCTGCGCGCACGGGGGCGCGGGGCGGGGCGCTGTCCTGATACGGATCACGACTCGGGCCGACCGGTTTCCGTCCGGCCGGTGGCGCCGTCCCTCAAGGGGGCGGGCGGCAAGACGCAGGATCTTACGCCTCGGCGACGGCAGGTGCTAACTGGTTTTCCCCCGCCCGTAGCCGGAACCTCTGCCCAAAGGGTCACGTATGCGTACATTGGGGGCATGGCACGACCAGTGGTCTCCCGCGTCCACGGCAGCACCGCTATCGCCGAGGACCCCGGGCACCGGCATCCGGTCCACCCCGTCGGGGACGCCCTGCGCGCGGTCCGGGTCTACGTCGCCACGGCCGTCCGCGTCGTGGTGCTGGGCCAGGACGGCTCCGCCGCGCGCGACTGACGCGGCGGGCCTCCCGGCGCGGTCCCGCGGACGGGTCAGAGCAGCTCGTCCGCGTCGACGATGCGGTACGCGTACCCCTGCTCGGCCAGGAACCGCTGGCGGTGCGCGGCGAAGTCCTGGTCGATGGTGTCGCGGGCGACCACGGAGTAGAAGCGGGCCTCGTGACCGTCCGCCTTCGGCCGCAGCACCCGGCCGAGGCGCTGCGCCTCCTCCTGACGGGAACCGAAGGTGCCCGAGACCTGGATGGCGACCGTCGCCTCCGGCAGGTCGATCGAGAAGTTGGCCACCTTGGAGACCACGAGCACCGAGATCTCGCCCTGCCGGAAGGCGTCGAAGAGCTTCTCGCGCTGGGCGTTGGTCGTCTCGCCCTTGATCACCGGCGCCCCGAGGTGCTCGCCCAGCTCGTCGAGCTGGTCGATGTACTGGCCGATCACCAGCGTCTGCTGCCCGCGGTGCTTGGCGACCAGCGCCTCGGCGACCTTGCGCTTGGTCGCGGTCGTCGCGCAGTAGCGGTACTTCTCCTCCGGCTCGGCGGTCGCGTACGCCAGCCGCTCGGAGTCGGTCAGGTTGACCCGCACCTCCACGCAGTCGGCGGGCGCGATGTAGCCCTGCGCCTCGATCTCCTTCCACGGCGCGTCGAAGCGCTTGGGACCGATCAGCGAGAAGACGTCCGACTCACGGCCGTCCTCGCGCACCAGCGTCGCCGTCAGGCCGAGCCGGCGGCGGGCCTGGAGGTCCGCGGTGAACTTGAAGACCGGCGCCGGGAGCAGGTGCACCTCGTCGTAGACGATCAGGCCCCAGTCACGGGAGTCGAAGAGCTCCAGGTGCGCGTAGACGCCCTTCCGCTTGGTCGTCAGCACCTGGTACGTGGCGATGGTGACCGGACGGATCTCCTTGCGGGTGCCGCTGTACTCGCCGATCTCGTCCTCGGTCAGCGAGGTCCGCTTCACCAGCTCGTGCTTCCACTGCCGGGCCGAGACCGTGTTCGTCACCAGGATCAGCGTCGTCGCCTTCGCCTGCGCCATCGCGCCCGCGCCCACCAGCGTCTTGCCGGCGCCGCAGGGCAGCACGACCACGCCCGAGCCGCCGTGCCAGAAGCCCTCCACCGCCTGCTCCTGGTAGGGGCGGAGCTTCCAGCCGTCCTGGTCCAGCTCGATCGGGTGCGCCTCGCCGTCCACGTAACCGGCGAGGTCCTCCGCCGGCCAGCCCAGCTTGAGCAGCACCTGCTTGATCTGGCCGCGCTCGGAGGGGTGGACGACCACCGTGTCGGGGTCGAGCCGGGCGCCCACCAGCGGCGTGATCTTCTTCGAGCGGAGGATCTCCTCCAGCACCGGACGGTCCGTGGAGGTCAGCACCAGGCCGTGCGCCGGGTGCTTGCTCAGCGTCAGCCGGCCGTAGCGGGCCATCGTCTCGGCGACGTCCACCAGCAGTGCGTGCGGCACCGGGTAGCGGGAGTACTGCACGAGCGCGTCCACGACCTGCTCGGCGTCGTGCCCGGCGGCGCGGGCGTTCCACAGCCCCAGCGGGGTGATCCGGTAGGTGTGGATGTGCTCGGGCGCCCGTTCCAGTTCGGCGAAGGGGGCGATGGCACGCCGGCACTCGTCGGCGAGCTCGTGGTCGACCTCCAGCAGCAGGGTCTTGTCGCTCTGGACGATCAGGCAGGACACGCAAACCTCCGCGAATGGGCGGGCCGGGACCGGGAAGGGGGCCGGGCTGAACTATCCATGGTCCCCCATCCCCGAGGGGAAACGTCCCGGTCCTCCGGATCGATACCGCGCCCCGCCCCCGGGCGGCGCCCCGTCCCCGCCCCGCGGCAGGGTCACGCCAGGTCGTCGGCGAGCTCGGCGACACCCGTTATCCGGTGCAGCGCGAAGGTGCGGACCTCGTCGGCGGTGTGGTCGTACGCGGTGACGAACCCGCCCTCCACCCGGATCGGGCCGATCACGCGCTGGCTCGCCGCGCCCTCCGCGTTGACGTAGCCGATCCACACCGACTCGCCGGTCAGCACCGCCGCCTGCATCGTCGCCAGCGTCTCGGCCGCCGCCGTGCGCGGCAGCCGGCCGTCGCCCTGGCCGCCCGGGCGCTCCGCGGACTCCCTGCGGACCGCGGTCGAGGCCCGGTCACCGGCCCGGATCGCCTTGACGGCCGCCCCGAGGAGTGTCCCGTCCGGGGTCGGCGGCCCGTCCACCACGGGTACCGGCGCGCTGCGCGGCGGGGTGCGCCGGGCGTCCGCGCGGGTGATCAGCACATCGCCCTCGGCGGACTCGGCCGCCGGCGCGTGGCCCAGCGCGCGCAGCCGCTCCAGCAGCGTCGCCGGATCGCTCTGCGCCGCCAGCACCGTCGGCGCGAGGCGGCGCAGCCCGAGGCCGGCCGCCCGGCGGTCGGCCAGCAGCTCGCTGAGCAGCGCGTCGTCGTCGCAGCGCACGTACGCCGAAGCCGCGCCCACGCGCAGGCGTCCGTGCCGGCGGGCGACGTCGTCCACGAGGTAGCTCAGCGGCTGCGGCACGGGCGTGCGCGAGTGAGCGGAGAGGAAGGCGTGCAGGTCGGCGGCGGTGCGGCCGGCGTCCAGCGCCCGGCGCACCGGCTCCTGGGTGAAGCGGAAGACGGTTGCGCCGCCCTTGGACTCCACGTCCGCCAGGACGTGCAGGGTCTCGGCGAGGTGCGGCTGCAGAGGGCCCGGCGCGACCGCCGTCAGATCGGCCTGGAGCAGCACGTGGTCCAGCGGTTCCGGCAGCAGCGGCCCGAGCAGCACGGCCGCCGCGTCCCCGGAGCGCCGCAGCAGCGCGCGGCCGTGCGCCGCCAGCGCGCCACGGCCGGTGACCCCCAGCATCTCCGCCTCCGTCACCGTCCAGCGCACCAGGTCGGCGCGGAGCGGGTCCATCGAGGCGCCGCCCCGCAGCGGGCGCTCCCAGCGCAGCCGGGCCAACAGCGCGTCCTGGTCCGCCGAGGCGCCCTCGGGGAGCGCGGCCAGCAGCTCCAGCGTCCGGCGGCGCACCTCCGGGGCGAGCGAACGGTCCAGGTCGGGGCCGAGCGCCGCCAGCGCGCGGCCCTTCACGTCCCGCGTGCCGACGACACCCGGTACGCGGGTGGCGGCCAGCCACGCCGTGACCAGGGCCGCCCAGCGGTCCTCGGCGGGCAGCGCCAGCCACCCGTCGGTCGCTGGGGTCGGCGCGTACGCCTCGTCCAGCTCCCCGTCCGCGGCGACCAGGCCCGCGGCGTACGCCACCTCCACCCAGAACGCGGCCAGCGGATCCGGCACGTCCAGTGCCGTGGCCACCCGCTTCAGGTCCCGCACGCTCAGCCCGCCCGCACGCAGCACCGGCGGACCGCCGGTCTCCCACTGCTTCAGCAGCTCCTCGACCGTACGGACCGCTGTGAAGGCCTGACCCGCGGCGGTCCTGTCCACAGCCTGTGGATCGTGCTGCTTCGGCTCCACGGCCGGCGCGACCGGCTCCGGGGCGCGGTGCGCCCTGCCGTCGCGCAGATGCAGGGCCACCTCGCGGGGGAGCACGACGTTGCGCGCCCCGGCCGGCAGCAGCAGCCCGCGCTCCAGCAGCCAGGCCACCGGGGGCGGCGGCACCGACACGTCCGCCACCTCCCCGTACGGCGGGCCCCACGCCAGCCTGCGCAGCACCGCCACGGCCTCCGGGGGCGCGCCGTCGAGCAGTGCCGCCATCCGCGCGCGGTCGGCGAACAGCGAGGTCAACGACCCCACCGCGCTCACCGGGTCGTGCGTGGGCGGCAGCCCGGCCACCGTGAGGATCTGCTGCAACCGCGTCGGCGACATGCCGGAGGTCGCCTCGGCCACGGTCGGCCCGAGGCCGGTCGGGGACGGGGTCCCCGCGGCCGGGGCCAGGATGTCGCGCGCGGTGCGCACCAGGCGCAGCCGGTCGTCCCCGCCCCACAGCAGTGCCTGCGCCCGCAGCGTCGCCACCGCGCCGGGCAGCGCCTCCGCCGACTCCGGGCCCATCAGCGCGGCGAGCGCGTCGTGTCCGGCGCCGTCCGGCGCGACGGCCAGGGCCTCGGCGGTCTGCAGCGTGAACCGGTCCAGGCGTTCGAGGGCGCGGACGACGGAGGCGCGGGTGCCGGCGCGGGTCGCCAGCTGCGAGAGGTCGTTAGGGACCGGGTTCAGCAGGTCCGGGCGCGCCCGGAGCAGTGCGGACAGCGCGTCGTCGCCGCGGGCGCGCAGATCCTCCGCGAGCGTGCGCGGCGCCGCCGCGGGGCCGTCAGTGCTCATCTCCCCCACATTAGCCCTGCCCGTCCCCAACCCATGGTGGGCGTCGCCCCCGCTTTTCCCCAAGCGTGCCCGGTGCGGGTGTGTGGGGTTGCGGGCAGTCGTCCCTGGGCATGGGGGTCCCCCCGGCCGAAGGCTGGGGGAGGGTGGGCGCACCCCACCCACCGGGGTGCGGACGCCGGAGCAACCCGCGGTACCGCACAGGCGCGGCGCCGTCGTGGGGTTGCGCCAGCCCGCTTCGCCTCCGGCGAGCGGCCGACCCGCAACCATGCCCGGGCGCGGCCCGGGGCGGTAGCGTCGGGGCATGGGTGCGGAGGAGAGCGACCGGCTGGTACTGGACTACCTCAGCAAGGTGGGGGACCTGGCACAGACCGCCCTCCCGGCGGACCGGCGGCGGGACCTGGTGGCACGCCTGCGCAAGGACATCGACCGGGAGCGGCACGGCAGCGACAACCCCGCCGTGGTGCGGCGGATCCTGGGCCGGCTGGGCGCCCCGGACGCCGTGGTGCAGGGGGAGGCCGCCGCCGCGGTGCCCGCGCCCCGCACCCCGGCGGAGCCCGCACCGGCGGAGCCGCAGTGGTGGCGGCTGCCCGACCAGCGCACCCAGTCGCGTTCGCCTTCGCCGTCCGCGTCGCGGACGTTCCTGCCCGGTGACGAACTCGCCGGGCTGCCCGGCATGACCGGTGGCCTGATCATCCCGCTGACCCCGGAGGAGGAGCCGGAGGCCGCCCCGGCCGCCAAGGCCGAGGCCGAGCCCGAGGCCGAGCCGGACGCGGCGCCGGCCACGCGTCGCGGGCCGTGGCGGTGGCGGGCCGGTCTCCTGGAGTCCGTCGCCGCGCTCCTGCTGCTGACCGGTGCCGTCCTCGGCTCCTGGATCGCCCTCCTCGCCGGGTGGGCCGTGGCGTACGGCTCACGCCGCCTGTCCCGCCGCGCGTCCCGGTTCGCGGCGCTGGGCCTGCCAGGGCTGACCGCCGCGGCCGCGCTGATCTGGATCTGGGGCCGCTTCGCCGGACGGTGGGGCGAGCCGATCCCCGAGGGCGGCCTGGACGCCGCGATCGCCGACGCGCTGCCCACGGTCGTGCGGATCGCGGCCGTCGCCTCCGCCGCCTTCCTGCTCTGGCGGGGGAGCAGGGCCGGCCGGCGGCCTCGTTAGAGTGGCTGCCATGCCCGCTTCCCAGCCGACGTCCCCGATAACGGTCGGGTTCGACCTCGACATGACCCTGATCGACTCACGGCCCGGCATCAAGGCCACGTACGAGCGCCTCGCCGAGGAGACCGGTGTCTTCGTCGACGCCGCGCTTGCCGTCACCCGCCTCGGGCCGCCGCTCGACTGGGAGCTGGCGCACTGGTTCCCCGCGGAGGACGTCCCCGCGGTCGCGGACCGCTACCGGGCGCTGTACCCCGAGTTCGCCATCGCCCCGACCCCGGCCATGCCCGGGGCGCGCGAGGCCGTCGCCGCCGTGCACGCGGCGGGCGGGCGGGCCGTCGTGGTCACCGCGAAGCACGAGCCGAACGCCAAGCTGCACCTCACGCACCTGGGCCTGGAGGTCGACGAGGTGCGCGGCTGGCTGTGGGCCGAGGCGAAGGCCGAGGCGCTGACCGAGTACGGGGCGGCGGTCTACGTCGGGGACCACGTGGGGGACGTCGTCGGGGCCCGTACGGCCGGCGCGCTGTCCGTGGCGGTGGCGACGGGCCCGGTCACGGCGGACGAACTGCGCACCGCGGGGGCGGACGTCGTGCTGGCCGACCTGACGGAGTTCCCCGCCTGGTTCGCCTCCTACGCCCCGGACCCCGGCGCCGTCGCCTGACGGCTCTGCGCCCGCGCGGAGCGCAGCAGCCCGGCCAGGGCCAGCGCGAAGCCGACGCCCATGAGCATCGACACCAGGTAGGCGGCGGTCGGCAGAGGGTCGGATCCCAGGAAGAGCGGGGCCACGGTGGCCAGAGTGCCGAGCGCGCCGACGACGAAGACGGCGGCGCCGGCGCGCACGAGGAGATCGCCGGGTTTCCGGGTTTCGGTGGTCACCGGACCAGGGTAGATCGCCCGGGGAAGTCGCAGCGCACCGGCCGGACGGTGGCCGGGGCAGGAAGACCACGGAGTCTTGTCACACGCCCCTGGGCCATTAGCCTTATGGGCAGCGGGTCTGCCAAGAGGCCCGCTGTCTTGCTATCCAAGAGCTTTTTTCTGTCTACAGCGAGGACGAGGTCGGACGTGCCTACCGGCAAGGTCAAGTGGTTCAACAGCGAGAAGGGCTTCGGCTTCCTCTCCCGCGACGACGGCGGCGACGTCTTCGTGCACTCCTCCGTCCTGCCGGACGGCGTGGCCACGCTGAAGCCGGGGCAACGAGTCGAGTTCGGCGTCGTCGCCGGACAGCGCGGTGACCAGGCGCTGTCGGTGACCCTGTTGGAGCCGGCGCCGTCCGTGGCGGCCGCGCAGCGGCGCAAGCCCGACGAACTGCTGCCCATCGTCCAGGACCTCACCACGCTGCTGGAGGACGTCGCCCGCTCGCTGCAGCGCGGCCGTTACCCGGACAAGGCCCACGGCCACAAGATCGCGTCCGTCCTGCGCGTCGTCGCCGACCAGTTGGACGTCTGACCCCCCGCCCGGGTGCGGGCTCACGACTCGAGCGCGTGCGGACCGAGGGGCGGCACCAGTCCCTCGGCCGCGGCCCGGGTGAGCAGCCCGCGGACCGCCGCGTAGCCCTCCTCGCCGAGCGCCGAGGTGAACTCGTTCACGTACAGCCCGATGTGCTGGTCCGCCACCTTCGGGTCCATCTCCTGCGCGTGCTCCATGACGTAGCCGCGTGAGGCCTCGGGCTCGTCCCAGGCCATGTGCACGGAGGAACGGGCCGCGGCCGCCAGTTCGCGCAGACGCTCCTCGCCCAGGGAGCGCTTGGCGATGATCGCGCCGAGCGGGATGGGCAGCGTGGTGGTCTGCTCCCAGTGCTCGCCCATGTCCGCGAGTTTGTGCAGCCCGTAGTCCTGGTAGGTGAAGCGCGCCTCGTGGATCACGAGCCCCGCGTCCACCCGGCCGTCCCGTACCGCCGGCATGATCTCGTGGAACGGCAGGACGACGATCTCCCCGACGCCGCCCGGCACTTCGGCGGCCGCCCACAGCCGGAAGAGCAGGTACGCCGTCGAGCGCTCGCTCGGCACCGCCACCGTGCGCCCGCTCAGGTCGGCGCCCTTGCCGGTGCCCTCGTCCCTGGTCAGGACGAGCGGGCCGCAGCCGCGGCCCAGCGCGCCGCCGCAGGGCAGCAGCGCGTACTCGTCGAGCACGTAGGGGAGCACCGCGTACGAGACCTTCAGGACGTCGAACTCGCCGCGCTCGGCCATCCCGTTGGTGACGTCGATGTCCGCGAAGGTCACGTCGATCGCAGGCGCGCCCGGGACCAGGCCGTGCGCCCAGGCGTGGAAGACGAAGGTGTCGTTGGGGCACGGGGAGTAGGCGATCCGCAGTGCGCGCTCTTGGCTCATGTCCGGTCTCCAACGTCGAGTACGGCGGGTTGCTTCCCGAGCCGGGCGAAGGCGTCGGCGAGCGCGTCGAGCGCCTCCCCGATCCGCCAGGCCGCGCGGTCGCGCGGGCCCACCGGATTGGACACCGTACGGATCTCCAGGACGGGCAGCCCGTGCGCCGCGGCCGCCTCCGCGACGCCGAAGCCCTCCATGGCCTCGGCCGGCGCGCCGGGGTGACGGCGCGTCAGCTCCGCGGCCCGCCCGGCCGTCCCGGTCACCGTCGACACCGTCAGGACCGGCCCGTACGCCGCGCCGAGCACGTCGGCGACCCGGCGGGACAGCGGTCCCGGCGGCCGGTGCTCGGAGGTGCCGAAGCCCAGCTCGGCGACCGGGAGGAAGCCCTCCGGGCCCTCCGCGCCCAGGTCGGCGGCGACGATCGCGTTCGCGACGACCACCGAGCCGACCGGTGCGTGGGGCTGGAAGCCGCCGGCGATCCCGGCCGAGACGACGAGCCCGTACCGCGCCGCGGTGAGCGCCGCCGCCGTGCCCGCCGCCGCGGCGGCGGGGCCGACGCCCGCGGCCAGCACGTCCGCGAGGGCGGTGCGCAGCAGCACGCGGCCACCCGGTACGGGCTGCTCGGCGGGCGTGCCGCCGAGCCCGCGGACGACCGCGTCGCGTTCCGCCGGGACGGCGGTGACGACGAGGAGGCGGGGCATCATGACCTCGGCGCAGTCAGCGGACGGTTTCAGCCCGCCGACTTCAGCTTGAACTGCCAGACCCCGAGGTAGTCCTGGGCGCCGGCGGTCTCGATGATGTTGAGGGTCACCTCGCTGGCCGCGGCACCGGTCTGCGCGTCGGAGAGCAGGGTCTCGGCGTCGAAGGAGCGGTAGGTGGTGTCCTTCAGCAGCCCCGACTTGCCGGAGGTGCCGGCGGCCACGACCCAGCCCTTCTCGGCGATCGCGGGGTCGACGCCGATCCGCACCTTGTCACCGGGCCGGACCGTGATGGTCTTCTCGGGCTTGCCCTGCAGGCAGGCCAGGAAGACCTGCTCCGAAAGCTTCTTCCCGTCGAGGTAGCACTTGCTGGTGGCCTCGGTGGTCACGGTCCTGTCGCCGACGGTGACGGTCGCCAGGGGGGTCGGCTTCTCGCAGGCGGAGAGGGCGATCAGCCCGAGGGACACGGCACCGAGGGCGGCGGCACGGCGGCGATTGCTCATGAAGGTGAGGCTACCGGGCGGTCGCGCTCCCGCTACGCGGGGGGCCCGCTCGTGTCCCCTGGCCACCCCCGCTCAGACGGTGCGCGGACGTGTCGCCCGTCCCCGGGCACCCGTCATCAGGCCGCGGACCGAGAAGGTGACGCCGAGCGCCACCAGGGCCGCCCCCACCGCCATCCCCAGCGTGCCGTTGAGCGGCAGGACGATGCCGATGGCGCCGCCGATCACCCACGCCAGCTGGAGGGCGGTCTCCGAGCGGGCGAACGCCGAGGTGCGCACCTCCTCGGGCACGTCCCGCTGGATCAGGGCGTCCAGCGAGAGCTTGCCCAGCGCCTGCGCGATGCCCGCCGCGGCCGCGACGACGGCGATGGTCAGCACGCCGTACCAGGCCGCCGCCACGCACGTCGCCGCCAGGGCGGCGGCCAGCGCGCTGATGATGATCCGCTCCGGTCCGCGGTCGCGCAGCCAGGAGCCCAGCGCGGTGCCGAAGGCGTTGCCGGTGCCCGCCGCCACGGCGACCAGGCCCAGCGACACCGGCCCCGACAGGCCGCCCAGCGGATGCTCGCGCAGCAGGAACGCCAGGAAGAGGGTCAGGAACCCCGACAGCGCCCGCAGCGCGGCGTTGGCCTGCAGGGCGTGCAGCACCGGGCCGCCGACGCTCCGCAGCCCCGGCCGCTTCTCCCGCCACTGCCGGCCCAGGCGGTGGTGCTCGACCTCCTCACCCGAGGTCAGTTCGGCGCGCGCCTCGCCCTTGGCGGAGTCCACCTTGTGCGGGAGGGAGAAGGAGAGCAGCGTCCCGACGACGAAGACGACGAACGCCCCGTACAGCGGCACGCCCGGCCCGATCAGGTGGAGCAGCCCGCCGATCGGCGCCGCCACGGCGGTGGCCAGCAGGCCCGTCAGGCTCACCCGGGAGTTCGCCTTCACCAGCGTCGTACGGGCCGGCAGCAGCCGTGGCATCACCGCGCTGCGCACCACGCCGTACGCCTTCGACGCCACGAGCACGCCCAAGGCGGCCGGGTACAGCTCCAGTCCGGCGGTCGCCACCACCCCGGCCATCGTCCAGGCCAGGATCGCCCGGGCCAGCATCGACATCGCCATCGCGGCGCGCCGGCCGTGCGGGATGCGGTCCAGCAGCGGCCCGATCACCGGGGCCAGCAGCGCGAACGGGGCCATCGTGACCAGCAGGTAGAGCGCCACGCGGCCGCGCGCCTCACCGGTCGGCACGGAGAAGAAGATCGTGCTGGCGAGCGCGACGGTGATCAGCATGTCGCCGGCCGAGTTCACCGCGTGCAGCTCGATCAGCTTCGCCAGGCCCGACTCGCCCGCCCCGCCCGAGTGCGTGTGACGCCGGACGCGCCGCACCACGGCGGACGACGTACGCTGCGTGGCGCGCGCGACGGCGTTCCCCGCCCTGCGAACCGGTCCCGGGCCGGACGTCACTGTGCGTGCCACGCTCGCCAGTCTGCCCTACCGGGCGGCTTTCCGAACGGGGCGCGCACCGATAGCGTGCGATCGCGCAGAATGGAGTCATCAGGTGCGCCCGTGGACGTACGGGCAGGCAGCGTTTGAAGCGGTCCTCCGGTCCGCTCCGCCACCGCCCCGCCCGACCCTCGGCGGCGCACGCGTAAGACGGCGTAGGAGAGAATCGATTCTTGTGAGTGCTGCGATGCGAAGCCGTACCCCTGACCGCCTGTGCGCCGAGGCGGTCGACCTCGCCCTCGAAGCCGCCGTCGAGGCCTTCGGCGAGAAAGCGGTCGGCGAGCACCTCGGGGCGGTCGCCGAGGGCGACCGCGTCGTTACGCACCTGTTCGACTGCCGTGAGGCCTCCTACCGCGGCTGGCGCTGGGCGGTCACGCTCACCCGCGCCTCCCGCGCCAAGGCCATCACCTTGGACGAGACGGTCCTCGTGCCCGGGCCCGAGGCCGTCCTCGCGCCCGAATGGGTGCCGTGGAGCGAGCGCCTGCGCCCCGGCGACCTCGGCCCCGGCGACCTGCTGCCCACCGAGGCGGAGGACCTGCGCCTGGAGACCGGCTTCTCCGGGGAGGACGCCCCGCCGCCGAACTCGCCGGTCTCCGAGGAGATGGCCGAGCTCGTCGAGGCCGAGGACGCGGACGTCTCCGGCGGCCCCCCGGCGACCCTGCCGATGGCGCCCACGGTCGGCACGATCGCCGCGGTCGCGGAGGAGATCGGCATGGCCCGGCCGCGCGTGCTGTCCCGGTACGGGCTGCACGTCGCCGCGGACCGCTGGGAGGACGAGTACGGCCCCAAGGCCCCGATGGCCCAGGCCGCCCCCGCCCAGTGCGTCTCCTGCGGCTTCCTCGTCCCGATCGCGGGCTCCCTGCGGCAGGCCTTCGGCGTCTGCGCGAACGAGTTCTCCCCGGCCGACGGACGCGTCGTCTCGCTCGCCTACGGGTGCGGCGCGCACTCCGAGGCCGCGGTCATGCCGAAGACGCCCCGGCCCGCGCCGCCCGTCCTCGACGAGACCGCGATCGAGCCGCTCCCCCTCCACCCCGACCGCCAGGGCTCCGTCGAGGACACCACCCCGGCCGAGGAACTCGGCCACAGCTGACGGCTCCGCCGCGGCCCGGGGCGGCGCGTCGGTGCCCCCCGCTCCGCCGCCCGACCGCCCGCGCCGCGGACGGCGCGCCTCGGCGGCCGTGTGGCCTCCGCCACCCGCCCCGCCTGGTCCGGGTCGGGGCTGGGGCTGCTGCGCGCCGGTGAGGGTGCGATTCCGGCCGGGGAACTCGGCCCATGGTCGCTGGATCCGTCGGCGGCCGACGCCTGGGAGCAGGTGGCGCTGGGCGTTCCTTGGGGGCCGTGTGGGCTCCGTCCGCGTCGGGCCTGGTCCGGGGCCCACCGGGGCCGTTGGGCGCTGGTCGTCCCGGTTGGGTGATTCGGCCACGGCCGACGGTCGCGCGCGGGTTGCGCGGGCTGCCCTTCGCGGCCAGGTGGGGTGCCGCCCCGTCCGGGTCGGGACTGGGGTCGCTGCGCGCCGGTGAGGGTGCCATTCCGGCAGGGGAACTCGGCCCATGGTCGCTGGATCCGTCGGCGGCCGACGCCTGGGAGCAGGTGGCGCTGGGCGTTCCTTGGGGGCCGTGTGGGCTCCGTCCG